>NZ_JCBANH010000049.1:0-43173 GCF_059760925.1 Achromobacter sp. 1011791174 | reverse complement strand
GCCCACGCGGCCGCCCCCGCCGCCACGCCCTGGCGCGACAAACTCAACGGCGTCCTGTTCGTCGGCCTGATGGCCGCCGCCGTGATGCAGCTGGCGGACCTGCCCGCCATCCGGCACATGGGTTTCTCGCCGCTGGTGGTCGGCATCGTCTGCGGCATGCTCTACGGCAATTTCTTGCGCGGCACCATGCCGGCGGACTGGGGCGTGGGCGTGAACTTCACCGCCCGCCGGCTGCTGCGCATCGCCGTGGCCTTTTATGGCCTGAACATCAGCATCCAGCAGATCGTGGCCGTGGGCCTGCCCGGCCTGGCGGTTTCCGTGGCCGTGGTGCTGGGCACCCTGCTGATCGGCACCGTGGTCGGCCAGCGCCTGCTGGGCCTGGACCGCGACACCGCCATGCTGACCTCTGCCGGCAGCGCCATCTGCGGCGCGGCCGCCGTGCTGGCCTTCGAGCCCACCCTGCGCTCGGCGCCCCACAAGAGCGCGGTCGCCGTTGCCACCGTGGTGCTGTTCGGCACGCTGTCCATGTTCCTGTACCCGGTGCTCTACCACGCCGGCTGGCTCAACCTGGACACCCAGGCGCTGGGCATCTACATCGGCGGCACCATCCATGAAGTCGCCCAAGTCGTGGGCGCGGCCAGCAACGTGGACCCGGCCACCACCGAAGTCGCCACCATCGTCAAGATGACCCGCGTGGCCCTGCTGGTGCCGGTGCTGCTGGTGCTGGGCATGTACCTGCGCAACGCCGCCAGCCACGCCGGCGGCCAGGGCAAGGGCGCCAAGCTGCCCATCCCCTGGTTCGCCATCGGTTTCCTGGCGCTGGCCATCATCAATTCGCTGAACATCCTGCCGGCGGACGCCGTGGCCGCGCTGCGCCGCCTGGACGTGTTCGCGCTGACCATGGCCATGACGGCGCTGGGCATCGAAACCCGCTTCGCGCAGATCAAGAAGGCCGGCCCCCGCGTCATGGCCCTGGGCCTGATCCTGTACGTCTGGCTGCTGGTCGGCGGCTACGGCATCGTCAAGCTGGCGTCCTGAGCCGGGCCCGGCCCGCAACGACCGCGGCGCGCGCGCCGCGGTCTTGTTTTTCCTGCATAATCGGCTGGTTTCCAGGCATTGGAGCCAGCCGCATGTCCTCCAGCACCCCCACCCCCTTCACCACCCTGCCCGCCAATCGCGACGCCGTGCTGCGCGTCATGCCGATGCCGGCGGACGCCAATATCCACGGGGACGTGTTCGGCGGCTGGATCATGTCGCAAGTGGACATCGCCGGTTCGATCCCGGCGGCGCGCCGCGCCGCGGGCCGCGTGGCCACGGTGGCGGTCAACGCCTTCCAGTTCAAGGAGCCCGTGTTCGTGGGCGACCTGCTCAGCTTCTACGCCGCCATCGTCAAGACCGGCAACACCTCGATCACGGTGTCCGTCGAAGTCTATGCCGAGCGCCAGCGGCTGGACGCCGAAGTCGTCAAGGTCACCGAGGCCGTCCTGACCTACGTCGCCACCGACGAAGCCCGCCGCAGCCGCCCCCTACCCAAACTTTGAGCCGTAACGCATGACGCCATCCGCCGCCGCGCACAAGCTGCCCGCGACGCCTCGCCGCCTCGACCCGGAAGACGCCCAGCACGCCCTGGCCGAAGTGCAGGAACGCCTGCGTCGCCAGCAGCTGGTCGCCGACCTGGTGCATCGCCAGGAAGAAGGCGACGCCAAGGCCAACCTGGTCGAGGACCTGGTTCACCGGCAGCACGAAGCCGAGCTCAAGACGCTGCTGGACGGCCTGCATCCGGCCGACATCGCCTTCATCCTCGAATCGCTGCCCAAGGACGAACGGCAGACGATCTGGAAGCTGGTCAGCCCCGAACACGACGCCGACGTGCTGCTCGAGGTCGAGGACTGGGTCCGCGAATCGCTGATCGAGGCGATGGACCGCCAGGACCTGGTGGCGGCGACCGGCAACATGGACGCCGACGAGCTGGCCGACCTGGCGCCGGACCTGCCGCCCGACGTGGTGGCGGAAGTCCAGAAGGGCCTGACCGAGGAAGAACGGGCGCAGCTGCTGGAAGCCATGGGCTATCCGGAGGACAGCGTGGGCGCCATCATGGACTTCGAGATGGTCCGGGTGCGCGAGGACGTGACGCTGGAGGTCGTGCTGCGCTACCTGCGCCGCCTGCACGAACTGCCCGACCATACCGACCAGATCTTCGTGGTCGATCGCCAGGACAAGCTGCAGGGCATCCTGCCGCTGTCGCGCCTGCTGGTCAGCGAACCGGAAACCGAGGTGCGGGCGGTCATGAATTCCGACTTCCTGACGCTCAATCCGCTGGATTCGGACGCCGACGCGGCCGGCGCCTTCGAACGCTATGACCTGGTTTCGGCTCCCGTGATGGACGACCAGGGCCGTCTGATCGGCCGCGTCACCATCGCCGACGTGGTGGATGTGATGCGCGAAGACTCGCAGGAGCAGGCGCTGTCGCGCGCCGGTCTGCAGGAAGAGGACATCTTCGCCCCCGTGTCCACCGCGTTGCGCAACCGCGCGCCCTGGCTGCTGTTCAATCTCTGTACCGCCGCCACGGCTTCGTTCGTGGCGTCGCAGTTCGAGGGCACGGTCAGCCAGATCGTGATCCTGGCCTTCCTGATGTCCATCGTCGCCGGCATCGGCGGCAACTCGGGCAACCAGACCATGACCCTGATCATCCGGGCGCTGGCGATGGGCCGGATCACCGGACGCAACCTCTGGCAGCTGGTCAAGCGCGAGCTGTTCGTCACGCTGATGGTAGGACTGTGCGGCAGTCTGGTGGCGGCGCTGTTCGCCTGGGCGATTTCGCATTCCTTCGCCATCGCCTTCGTGATGATGGCCGCAATGATCTGCAACATGCTGGTCGGCGCCTCGGTCGGCGTGCTGGTGCCCATGGTGCGCGCGCGTTTCGGCAAGGATCCCGCCATGGGCTCGTCAGTGCTGCTGACCTTCGCCACCGACTCGCTGGGCTTCTTTATTTTCCTGGGGCTGGCCACGCTTTTCCTGCTGTAGCGCCAGCCCAACAGACTTGGCTGAAAACAGCTGCACTGCACACTTATTGACCAATCTTGACAGAAAACCGACAGGGAAAACCCTAGATCATCAAGTACAGTAATAGGCTTGTCATTTTCTTCGCCTATCCCTGCAATGATCGCCAGACTCCGGATTGCCTTGCTTGGCTTGGCGCTCTCGGTTTTCACCGTCAGCGCCCAGGCTTGTGACAACCTGCCCTCCTGGGCGCAATCGGCCTGTGCCCGGCTAGACCAGATCTGGTCCGAAGGCAACAACGACCTCTATATCAGCGGCTATTCCTGGCACAACCGCTCCATGTACAGCGCGGAGAAGATCCGCAGCTTCAACGAGCGCGCCTGGGGCGGTGGCTACGGCCGCAGCATCTACGACGAGGACGGAGACTGGCAGGGCCTGTATGGCATGGCCTTCCTGGACTCACACAGCAAGGTCCAGCCGATCGCCGGCTACGGCTTCCTGAAGATCGGCCGGGTCAGCGAGAATTTCCGCCTGGGCGCCGGCTACACCGTGTTCCTGACCTCGCGCCAGGACATCATGCATTACATCCCCTTCCCCGGCGTGTTGCCGCTGGTCTCGGCCGGCTACAAGGACGCCATGCTCTACGCCACCTACATTCCCGGCGGCAAGGGCAACGGCAACGTGCTGTTCATGTTCGGCCGCTGGTCCTTCTGACGGCCAGAGGCAGGGGGTTTCAGCAGGGCTGGCCCAGGCGTCGCACCAGCTCGCCCAGGCGCATATCGTCGATGCCGTGCGCGCGCAATGCGCGCTCGGTTTCGATCACATAGTCCAGGCACGGGCCGGAATGGCCCACCGCGTTGCGCACCGACGCCAGCAGGCGGTCGTCGCTGACGTCGGCCGCGTATTCCTGGCAGGCGCGGTTGAGCAGGAACACCAGCCCGCGCACGGGCGCTTCCTTGGTGTGGCAGGTCAGCCAGCGCGGGCAATAGGCGCCCGTCACCATCTCGCGGCGCCAGAGCATCTCGAAGACCGTCCGCACGTCGCTGGCGGCGATCTGGAAGGCCACCCCACGGCAACAGCCGCCTCGATCCAGGCCGAACACCAGGCCGGGATTGTCCGGCGAGCCGCGATGATCGTGCGACCACAGGCAAAGGGACCGGTGATAGCCGCGCACCGTCGCCAGCCGCCGCTCGCGCCAGGCAAAGCCGGGATGCCAGATCAGGGAACCGTAGGCAAAGACCCAGAGATCATCGCTGCCGTTCCAATCGGTCAGGAGATCGTCCACCGACGCCGCGCGCCGGGCCGGGGATTGCTGCGACTGAGCCAGACCGGCGCAATCGCCGGCGGCGGGTACTGCCAAAGCCATGAGGACCCTTTGATATCCCGATTCATTCCCATCCGGGGAATGGGCGATATCCTACGCCGGGCCGTGCGCAAAAGCATTGCGAGATAAGGCTTAAGCAACGCACCGAAAGAAATTTGTGTTTCGCGGACGGGGCCCTGAGAGAAAAAAAATTGCGCGAACGGATTTCAGCCCCTTTCCGGACGCGAAACCGGCCGTCAGACCGCGTCCAGCGGCAGCTCGGTCGTGCTCTTGATGACTTCCATCGAGAAGCTGGCGCTCACGTCCAGCAGGTCCACCGCGTCGATGAGGCGGCGATAGAAGCGGTCGTAGGCGGCCATGTCCTCGACCACGACCTTGAGCAGGTAATCGATATCGCCCGCCATGCGGTGGAACTCGACCACATTGGGCAGCGCCATCACCGCGTTGATCAGGCTCTGCGTCCACTTGGCGTTGTGCTGGCTGGTCTTGATGGACACGAACACGGTCAGGTTCAGGCCCAGCGCCTTCGGGTCCAGCAGGATCGTGTTGCGCGCGATGACGCCATCGTCCTTGAGCTTCTGGATGCGCCGCCAGCACGGCGTGACGGACAGGTTCACCTGCTCGGCGATCTCGGCCACGGAACAGGTCGCGTCCTTTTGCAGCAGCGCGAGAATCTTGATGTCTGTCTGGTCCATGCCCTTTCCTCGACTTTCCAACGCACCGGCGGACCGGGTCATGACGCGTAGCGCTCCGCCGTCAGGCCTTCCATGTCCACCTCCGGCGGCCGGCCGGCCACGATGTCGGCCACAATCTTGCCCGTTCCGCATGCCTGCGTCCAGCCATTGGAGCCGTGGCCGCAGTCCAGGAACAGGTTGTCGTAGCGCGTCCGGCCCAGGATGGCCGGGCCGTCCGGTGTCATCGGCCGCAACCCGGCCCAGGGCTGGGCCCGGTCCAGCGCGATGCCCTGTGGAAACCACTCGCGCACCACGGACGTCAGGAACGCCACCCGCCCCGCGTCCACCTCCAAGCCATAACCCTTCAATTCGGCCATGCCCGCGGCCCGGATCCGCGAGCCCAGCCGCGAGATCATCACCTTGTTGTGCTCATCCATGATGGCGGCCTGCGGCGCGCGACCCGCATCGGTCACGTCGGCGGTAATGGAATAGCCCTTGAGCGGATAGATGGGCAGCGTCATCCCCAGCGGTCGCAGCAGGAAGGGGCTTTGACCGCCCAGCGCCACCACATAGGCATCGGCCGTCAGCGTGCCCTGATCCGTCTCAACGCCGGCAATGCGTCCTCCCTGCCCGGCCAGGCGCCGGATCTGGACCCCATAGCGGAAGTCCACGCCCTGACCTTGCAGGTAGGCGCTCATCCCGGTGGCGAACTTGTAGCTGTCGCCGGAGCCGTCCGCCGGCAGGAACAGCGCGCCCGCGATGGACGCGCGCGTGTGCGCCAGCGCCGGCTCGACGCTGGCCGCGTCGGCCCCCTCGAGGAAACGCCACGGCACTTCGAATTCATCCAGCGCGCGGGTGATGCCGGGAACCGCCTTCAGGCCGGCCTCGTCGCGGAACAGTTGCAGCGTGCCATCCTGATGGAAATCGAAATCGATGGGCAGTCCCGCGCCGGCGATCTCCTTCAGGCAGGCAAAGCTGTAGTGTGCCACCCGCTGCATGCGCAGCTTGTTGACGCGAAATCGCTCGGCATTGCACTGCCCCATCCAGCGCGCCAGCCAGGCCAGCTTGCGCGGCTCGGGCGACAGCGAGAAACGGATGGCGGAATTGCGCTGCAGGGACATCTTCAGCACCTTGCCGATCATGCCCGGTGCGGCCCAGGGCCCGGCGAAGCTGGGGCACAGCCCGCCCGCGTTGCCGAAGCTGGTCTCGCGCGCGGCGGCCGGCTGGCGGTCCGCCACGACGACCTCATGCCCGTCCCGCCACAGATAGTAGGCCGCCGCCACACCCGCGACGCCAGCGCCCAACACCAGCACTTTCATGAATGTCCTTTCCTTGTCCTCAATGTCGCACCATCATCCTCGGCACGGTGTCCGCCCCGATCCTGCCAAGAAAACGGCAATGCTGGCGCCACCGGGCACTGCGCCCCCCCCGGCACGGCCGCCCCCAATCGGGGCCGCGCGGATCCGGCTCCGCCGGTCCGCCACCGGCGCCCCCTGGGGGGAAGCGCGCAGCGCTTCGGGGGGGACCTAGACCTAATACACTCCGGGATAGCCACCGCCGTCGAGCAGGATGTTCTGCGCGGTCAGATAGCCGGCCTGGGCGGAACAAACATAGGCGCACAAAGCGCCCAGCTCTTCGGGCTCGCCATAGCGGCCCGCCGGATTGGAACGCCCGCGCTCGTCCCAGACCTGCTCGAAGCTCTTGCCCGGGAACTGGTCCATCATGCCCCGGATGTGGCGGGCCTGCGCGTCGGTGGCGAAAACGCCCGGCAGCAGGTTGTTGATGGTGACGTTGTGCCGCACGGTCTGGCGCGCGACGCCGCCGACGAAACCGATCAAGCCGGAGCGCGCGCCATTGGACAGCCCCAGCTCGGCGTGCGGCGCCTTGACGCTGCGCGACACGATGTTGACGATGCGCCCGAAGCGGCGCTCGACCATGCCGTCGACCACGCGCCGGATCATGTCGATGGGACCGAGCATCATGGCGTCCAGGGCGGCGACCCAGTCCTCGTGCGACCAGTCGCGGAAATCTCCGGGCAGCGGCCCATCGGCGTTGTTGATCAGGATGTCCGGATGCGGGCAGGCGGCGATGGCCGCGTCGCGTCCGGCCGGCTGCGTCAGGTCGGCCGAGACCCAGCCCACGCCAATGCCGGTTTCGCGCGCGATCTCGGCGGCGGCCTGTTCCAGCCGCTCGGGATTGCGCGCCGCGATCGTCACGGACACGCCCTCGCGCGCCAGTTGCTGCGCGCAGGCGCGCCCCATGCCACGGCTGCCGCCGAACACCAGCGCCGTCCTGCCCTTGATTCCCAGATCCATGCTTTCCCCTTGCCGGTCCATGCCGCATCGCCTATCTGGCGGGCTTGCTGCATGGCCGGCTGTCTGCGGCCGAAGCCAATCAGTATAGGAGCGCGCCCCCGCGGACGGCGTGGAATTTTTTTCTAATCTTCGCCGCCTCATCCGCCGATTTGGCAAAGGCATTCCAGCCCGAATCCCTAAGATGAAGGTCTGTCCACACCGCGACCGATCCCATGTCCGACGTCCAAACTGCCTGCCCCGATCTGCGCACGCTGTGCGAGTCGGTTCAAACCGCGCAGATGAACGCGGCCCGCGCGCTGCTGCGCGACCTGGCCTCCAGCGTCGCCAGCGCCAATGGCATCCTGCAGGGCCTGCCCGACGCGCTGCGCGCCGGCCGTGCCGAATCCTACATGCGGCACATCGCCTACGCGGATCCGCACGGCGCCTTCACCATCGCCTACCTGGTCTGGCGCCAGGGGCAGTTCAGTCCCGTGCATGGCCACAAGACCTGGTGCACCTATCAGGTTTTGCAGGGCGAGCTGTCCGAAACCCACTACCGCTGGGACGCGGAGGCATCCGCCGCCATTGCTTGCGGCGGAACCACGCGCCGGCCGGGCGACATCGTCACGGCCACGCAGGGCCTGCACCAGATCCACAGGCTGGGCAACGCCAGTCCCGAAGTCGCCATCTCGCTGCACATCTACGGCGTCGATCAGGCCGATATCTGCAGCGGCGTGAATCATCTGATCGACAAGGTGCTGGACGCGTCGCCCAGGCGCTGATTCCGCCGAACGCCTTCCTCGCACGCAGGCGGTCTTGCCGCCTGGCCCATGCCCGCAAGGCGCCACGCCCGGGCAGGACGTTCCCGCCCAGCCCGATGTCCGCGCATCACCCCATCCACTGACTGACCGGCGCCGCCGCATCCTGCAGCGGCTGTGCCAGCACGTCGATCAGGGCCGGGCCATCATGCGCCAGCGCGGCCTTGATCGCCGCGTCCAGCTTGGCCGGATCTTCCACCCGCCATGCCTTCACGCCATAGGCTTCGGCAATGCGGGCGTGGTCGGTGCGATCGAAATCCACGCTGTAGTAGCGCTTGTCGTAGCCGGCCTTCTGGCTGGCCTTGATCCAGCCATAGACCGAATTCGAGAACACCACCATCAGCAGCGGCGCCTTGTGTCGCACGATGGTTTCCAGTTCACCGACCGTGAAGCCAAAGCTGCCGTCGCCCATGACCGCGACGCACTTGGACTGCGGCCGCCCCACCCACGCGCCCATGGCGGCCGACATGGAAAAGCCCAGCGCCCCGTGCGCGCGGTTGGTGATGAAGTGACGGCCGGGACGCGACACGTCGTAGTACGCCGAGAAATACGGGCACGGCGTGCCAGGATCGGCGCAGACCACCGCGTCGTCCGGCAGCAGGCGGTTCAGCGACTGCACCACGCGCTCGGGACGGATCGGCGTATCCAGGCTGGCGGCCAGCGTCTCCAGCTGTTCGCGCCGCGCCTGCTTCGCCCGGCCGGCCAGCACCGAGCCGTCGACCGCGTCGGCGGGTCGATGCGCCAGGCGTTCACGCACCTCGACGGCCAGGGCCTCCAGTGCCAGCCGGGCATCGCCCACCATGCCGACTTCGGTGCGGTAGTTGGCGCCGATCACCGAGGGATCCACGTCGATGTGCAGGATCGGCACGTCACGACTCGGAAAGCGCCAGTGCTCGGTGGACGTGGAGCCCGCGCGGCAACCCACGAACAGCACGGCGTCGGCGGCGGCCACCACATCGCGCGTGGCCATGACGCCGCCGTTGGAACCGACCACGCCGGCGTTGAGCGGATGCGTGTCGGCCAGGCTGCCCTGCCCGCTGACCGTCAGGCAAACGGCCGCCTTCAGCATCTCCGCCAGATCCTGCAAGGCGGCGCTGGCGCCGGCTATGACCACGCCGCCGCCGCAGATGATGACGGGCGAACGCGCGCCGGCCAGCCGCTGCGCGGCCCGCGCCACGTCGGCGGGGTCCGGCGCGCAACGCATGGCCGGATAGCTGCCGTGCTCGGGCTGCGCCCAGATGTCGGCCGCATCCACCTGCTGCTTCATCACGTCATAGGGAAAGCAAAGGTGGGCCGCGCCCGGCTTGCCGGTGGTCATGTGGCGGAAGGCCGCGCGCACCATGCCCGGGATCTGGTCGGCGCGGTCGATCGTGCGGTTCCATTTGGTCAACGGACGGTACAGCGCCTCCTGGTCCAGCTCGGTCAGCGGATACTTGCCGCGCGAGCCGACCGCCACGTCCGACGTGATGCCCAGCACGGGCACCGACGACTCGTTGGCCTCCACCAGGCCGGGCAGCAGATAGGTCGCGCCGCCGCCGCTGGGGCCTTCGCATACGCCCACCTTGCCGGTCACCCGGGCGTAGGCGTCGGCCATGTAGCCGGCGCTGCGTTCGTCGCGCGTGAGGATGTGGCGCATGCCGTGGTCGAGCCGGTACAAGGCGTCATAGAACGGCAGGCTGGTATCGCCGCACAGGCCAAAAATATGCTGGACGCCGTTGTGCTGCAGCATGCGCACCATCGCTTCCGCGCCGGTCAGGGTATTCATATCGTCTCCGTGCTTGCTTGACGCTGGGGGGCGGCCCGCCGGGCCGCCGGCGCGTCAGTTTTCGAGGTTGATGTTGCTGGTCTTGATGAAGGCGTTCCAACGTTCGTACTCGGCCTTCACATAGGCATCCAGCGCAGGGCCGTCGGAGGCCACGATCTCGAAGCCCGCCTCGCCCAATTTCCTGCGGACGTCCGGGTCGGCCAGCACGGCCTTGAAATCGCGGGTCAGCTTCTTGATCGTGGCATCGGGCGTGCCCTTGGGCGCGAACATGCCGCTCCATGAGTAGGCGACAAATCCGGGAAAACCGGACTCCGCCACGGTAGGGACGCTGGGCAGGTCGGCCAGCCTTTTTTCGCCGGCGACCGCCAGCGGCTTGATCTTGCCCGCCTGAATCTGGCCACGCAGCGCGGCGAAGCTGAGCCAGGTCATGTTGGCCTGACCGCCCACCACGGCCTGGATCGCTGGTCCGCCGCCGCCATAAGGCACGTGCAACAGTTCCACCTTGGACAGGCGCTTGAGCTCTTCGGGGGCCAGGTGATTGAGCGACCCCACGCCGGTCGACGCGTAGTTGTAGCGATTGGCCGGCTGCCTGGCTGCGGCGGCCAGGAAGTCCTTCAGGTTGTCGCCGGGCACGGACGGATTGGCGCCCAGCACCAGCGGGAAGCGCACGGTCTGTGTGATGGCGACGAAGTCCTTGAAGGTGTCATAGGGCAGCTTGGGTTTCACGGCGGGATTGATGCCGTGATTGTCGAAGCTCACCAGCAGCGTGTTGCCATCGGGTTCGGCCCGGGCCACGAAGGCCGTGGCGATCTGACTGGCGGCGCCCGGTCGATTTTCGACCACGACCGCACGCCCGCCCAGTTCCTGCGACAGGCGCGGCTGCAGGATGCGCGCCAGGATATCGGTGCTGCCGCCCGGCGGATACGGCACCACCAGGATCAACGGCCGCTCTTCGGCCGCCGCGTCGGCCGCCATCCCCAGGCCGCCTATCGCCGCCACCGCGCAGGCCATGGCCAGCGCGCGTCTGTACAACGTATGGATCATCGGTGTTCCCCTGTTGTGGTGTCGGCCTGCGCTGCCTGCGCGGGGTCGGCCTGGTCCCGCATGTAGATGTTGGAAAAACCCGTGCGTATCACGTCGGTGATCTGGTCCAGGCGGCGGCCGATGTGCGCCCCCATCATCGCGGGCAAGGCCTCGATGTCGCGGCGTTCCAGCGCCTGCACGATGCGCATGTGCTCGGCCTGCGTGTGCGCGCGGCGCCCTTGCTGCATGTCGATCCAGCGTACGAAATGGATGCGGGCATTCACGCTTTCCAGCGCGCGCACGAATTCCTCGTTGCGCGAGTAACGCGCCAGCATCAGGTGGAAGGCCTCGTCCAGCTCCAGCAGGCGCGTGGCCTCGCTGTCTTCCGGCACGTCGCGCGAACGCTCGACGAAGGCCCGCAGTTCGGCCAGCTCCGCATCGCTGGCGCGTTCGCAGGCCGCGCGCACGATGCCGGACTCCAGCACGGCGCGGTACTCATACAGCGAATGGATCTGCTTGGCGTCCAGCAGCCGGGCGATGAAGCCCCGGTTGACCGCCCGGGTCAGGAAGCCTTCCACCATCAACTGGTTGAGCACCTCGCGCAAGGGCGTGCGGCTGACGTTCAGGCGCCGGGCCAGTTCAACCTCGTTGATGCGCTCGCCGGGCTTGAAGTCGAAACGCACCGCCATCGCCTTGACGGTGTTGTAAAGCTCTGCCTGGCCTTCGGAGGTGCGGGACGCGAGGCGGGTCTGCGTCATGGTCGGGTCTCCGGCGCCGCGCGCCTTGGGATCAAAGTGCATACTAAAGTGCATACACTTTGACCGACAACCCGGGTTTGCCCGGACGGTAGCGCACAGGAATGCGGCCGGATCACATCACCCGGCGTGCGGTGGCCAGAACGATCCGACGGCCGAAGGCTGGCCGATCAGAGGCAAAACACGCGGGAAGGAAATGCAGTTGGACGCCAACGGCGCCCGGGGATCAGAGCCCGGTATCCAACGCGTAATGCGCGCCGTCCCGGTTCTCCAGGGTCAAGGCCGACAGAGTCGGCTGCGCGGCTTGCGGGTCCTCGCTGACATGGATCCGCAGATTGGCCAGCGGCACGTCCCAGCCGCCGTCCTTGCCAGCTTGCGCGGTCACGCCGGCGACCAGCGCCAGGCGTTGCGCGGCGGCATGGGCGTCGGCCGCGCGGGCATCGATGCGCAGCAGGCTGCGCGCGCCATTGGGGTGGGACATCAACGCCGGCGACCAGACGCATTCGGGCGTCAGGTGACGACAGAAATACATGCGGATGCCGGGCAAGGGCTGCTCGGCGAAGCGCACGGTATGGAAGCGCGCGGTGACTTCACGTCCGTCCAACAGAGCGGGACGGCTGAGTTCCTGCACCGGATTGACGGCAAAGCCGGCGGCGCGCAGCCGCTCGTAGGTGGCTTCGGCGTCGTGTGTGCGGAAGACCAGGGCTTCCAGCCCAAACGGCGAACCGGCGATTTCCTTGCGCGCCGGCGGCGCGCCGGGCGGCCAGCCCAGCAACTCGATGTACGTGCCCTCGAGCACGATCAGGCGGTTGCACGACCCCAGGTTGTGCACCGCCTTGTCGCTCAGGTGAAAGCCCTGGCGCTCGAAATGCGGCGCCAGCGCATCCAGCCGGTCGCGCACCATGACCACGGCGTGGTCGAATTCGGTGCGGCCGACTGCATGCAGCATGGTCTCAGGCTCCGCTCAGACCAGCTTGCCGTGGCACTGCTTGTACTTCTTGCCGCTGCCGCAGGGGCAGGGATCGTTGCGGCCGACCTTCGGCAGCACGTTGCGCACCGGCTGGGCGCCGCTGTCGTCGGCGGAACTGGCCAGCGCCTCGTCGTAGTCGGAGTGGTGGTACTGCACGTTCTGCACGTGCGGCTGCGCCGCTTCGGCCTCGGCCTGCTCAACCTGCTCCTGCGACTGCACCCGCACCGTCATCAGCACCCGCACCACATCGTCGCGGATGCGGTCCAGCATGCCGGAGAACAGCTCGAAGGCTTCGCGCTTGTATTCCTGCTTGGGGTTCTTCTGTGCGTAGCCGCGCAGATGGATGCCCTGGCGCAGGTAATCCAGCGAGGACAGGTGCTCGCGCCAGTGCGTGTCGATGGCCTGCAGCATGATCGAGCGCTCGAACTGCGACCACGATTCCGTGCCCACCTGCTCGACCTTAGCCGTGTAGTTCTGGCGCGCGGCGGCGACCACGCGTTCGCGCAGGTCCTCGTCGGTGATGTTCGGCTCTTTCTCGAGCATCTCGGTCAGCGGCAGCTGGATCTGCCAGTCGGCTTCCAGCGCCTTCTGCAGGGCCGGCACGTCCCACTGCTCTTCCACCGATTCCGGCGGCACGAAGGTGTTGAACATCTCCGTGACGGCGGCGTCGCGCAGGTTCTCGACCATCGCGCCCACGCTGGCGGCTTCGAGCACTTCGTTGCGCTGCGAGTACAGCACCTTGCGCTGGTCGTTGGCGACGTCGTCGTACTCGAGCAGCTGCTTGCGGATGTCGAAGTTGCGGCCTTCGACCTTGCGCTGCGCGGTCTCGATGGAACGCGTCACCATGCCGGCCTCGATGGGCTCGCCCTCGGGCAGCTTCAGGCGTTCCATGATGGCGCGCACGCGATCGCCGGCGAAGATGCGCATCAGCGGATCTTCCAGCGACAGGTAGAAACGCGAAGAACCCGGGTCGCCCTGGCGACCGGCGCGGCCGCGCAGCTGGTTGTCGATGCGGCGCGACTCATGGCGCTCGGTGCCGATGATGCGCAGGCCGCCGGCAGCCTTGACCTGCTCGTTCAGCGGCTTCCACTCGGAACGCACCTTCTCGATGCGCAGCGTCTTCTCGGTTTCCGTCAGCGACTCGTCGGCGCGGATCAGGTCGATCTGCTTGTCCGCGCTGCCGCCCAGCACGATGTCGGTGCCGCGGCCCGCCATGTTGGTGGCGATGGTGATGTGGCCCGGCTTGCCGGCCTCGGCGACGATCTCGGCTTCGCGCGCGTGCTGCTTGGCGTTGAGCACTTCGTGCTTGAGCTTGGCCTTCTGCAGCAGGCCGGCCAGCAGCTCGGAATTCTCGATGCTGGTCGTACCCACCAGCACGGGCTGGCCGCGCTCGTGGCAGTCGCGGATGTCGTTGAGGATGGCGTTGTACTTTTCCTCGTTGGTCTTGAAGACCTGATCGTTCTGGTCCTTGCGGACCATGGGCTTGTTGGTCGGGATGATGACCGTTTCGAGCCCGTAGATTTCCTGGAATTCGTACGCTTCCGTGTCGGCCGTGCCGGTCATGCCGGACAGCTTCTCGTACATGCGGAAGTAGTTCTGGAAGGTGATCGAGGCCAGCGTCTGGTTCTCGTGCTGGATCTTCACGCCTTCCTTGGCTTCGACGGCCTGGTGCAGGCCGTCCGACCAGCGGCGGCCGACCATCAGGCGGCCGGTGAATTCGTCGACGATGACCACTTCGCCGTCCTGGACCACGTACTGCTGGTCGCGGAAGAACAGCGTGTTGGCGCGCAGCGCCACCATCAGGTGATGCATCAGCGCGATATGGCGCGGATCGTACAGCGACTCGCCCTCGGGCAGGATGCCCAGGCGCGCCAGGATGCCCTCGGCATTGACGTGGCCGGCTTCCGACAGGTAGACCTGCTGGCTCTTTTCATCGACCCAGTAGTCGCCTTCGGGTTCCGGCTCCTGCGGCTTGGGCTCGGTGGCCATGCGCTTGAGCAGCGGCGGCACCGCGTTCATGCGGATGTAGAGCTCGGTGTGGTCTTCGGCCTGGCCGGAGATGATCAGCGGCGTGCGCGCCTCGTCGATCAGGATGGAGTCCACTTCGTCGACGATCGCGTAGGCCAGCGCGCGCTGGCGGCGGTCCTCGACGCGGTACTCCATGTTGTCGCGCAGATAGTCGAAGCCGAATTCGTTATTGGTGCCGTAGGTGATGTCGGCGGCGTAGGCGGCCTTCTTTTCCTCGTTCGGCTGCTGCGGCACGACCACGCCCGTGGACATGCCCAGGAAGCGGTACAGGCGTCCCATCCAGTCAGCGTCGCGGCGGGCCAGGTAGTCGTTGACCGTGACCACGTGCACGCCCTTGCCGGCGATCGCGTTCAGGTAGACCGGCAGCGTGGCCATCAGCGTCTTGCCTTCGCCCGTGCGCATTTCGGCGATCTTGCCGCTGTGCAGGACGATGCCGCCCAGCATCTGCACGTCGAAATGACGCATGCCGAACACCCGCTTGCCGGCTTCGCGCACCACGGCGAAGGCTTCGGGCAGCAGGTCGTCCAGCGACGTGCCCTGGGCATGGCGGGAACGGAATTCGTCGGTCTTGGCCGCCAGTTCCGCGTCGGAAAGCGCGGCGATCTTGGACTCCAGTCCATTGATCTGGGTTACCAGCTTGCGATACTGCTTAAGCAGCCGATCGTTGCGGCTACCTATGAGTTTTTTGAGCAGAGAAACCATGCGTGTGTCGGCCGCACAGGCCACGCCGCGGCCATGCAGGCCTGGGCAGCGTCACCCGTGACTTTATGTTATTGGTTGAGCGGGGGTCCGCCGGGAAACGAACCAGTTTAACGCACCTGCGGCGTAATAGCCTGGAACTATGATCAGGCCATCACGCTTGCAGCCAGCGGCGGGATCAGCGCGTGGCGCTGTCCGTGCCGGCCGCGCGGGCCATGGCCGGCGGAGCGTTCTGCTGCGGCCCCAGGAACAGGCGCGGATCCAGCGGCTGGCCGGCCAGCCGCACCTCGAAGTGCAGGTGCGGACCGGTGGAACGTCCGGTGCTGCCGACGCGGGCGATCTGCTGGCCGCGATCGACCAGCTGCCCCTGCTTGACCAGCAGCGACGAGGCGTGCGCGTAGCGGGTGATCAGGCCGTCGCCATGGTCGATCTCGACCATGTTGCCGTAGCCCGGATGGAACTTGGACTCCAGCACCACGCCACCCGACGCGGCAAGAATGGGCGTGCCCGGCGGCGCGGAGAAGTCCAGCCCTTCGTGCAGCGCCGAGCGGCCCGTGACCGGGTTGCGGCGCCAACCGTAGGACGAACTCAAATAAGGATAGTCGGTGATGGGCATGGCGGTCGGCATGCGCGCCTGGTCCGCCGAACGCTGCGTCAACGCGGCGTCCAGCAGCTTCAGGTTGTCGGACTGCTGCGCCAGCCTGACCTGGATGTCGTCCAGCTGCCGGCCCAGTTCCTCGGCCGAGGCGGCCGTGGGCGGCGTCTGGTCGGTGAACAGCTCGTCCATGACGCCCGAGGCCTCGGGCTGGGTCGACACGCTCGGCTGCGCCGAGGCAAGCTGCTTGGCCAGCTCGGGATCGGTATAGGCCACGCCCGCCACCTTGGCCACGCGCTGGCCCAATCCGTCGATGCTGACCAGCTTGGCCTGGAGCGTTCCGATCTTCGCCGCCAGCAGATTCATGTTGCCGCGCAGGAAATCGGCATCGCGCCCGGTGCCCTCGGCCAGCGGCCAGCCCACGGCGCGCACGGCCGGCATGTCGGAAGTGAAGTATCGTTGGATGGCGGCGCCGAAAATGGCCGCCGTGACCAGCGCGCCCCCAAGAAACAAGGCCAGGTGCGCCCCGCCGAGGGTGAAATGCCCGTCCCGCCCGTCGCGGGCGTGCATAATCACGATTTTCAAGGTTGTGCTTCCTAATTCTAGAGACGGCATGAATAGACCCACTTCATTCCGCCAACGTTCCAATTCCAGCCGGCGAGGGGAAAATACCGCCCTGGGATGGCTGGGTCATGACATGCGGGGCGCTGGCGTCCTGGCGACTGCCCGCAAGCACTTGCAAATTCAGTACGCGGTGGCGGCGCTGTTGCCGGCCCCGCTGGGCTCCGTCTGCCAGGTAGGCAAGCTGGAAAACCAGCGCCTGCTGCTGGTTGTGCCCGGTCCCGCCCATGCCGCGAAGCTGCGTCAATTGGCTCCGCGCATCGCGCAAAGCCTGGCGGACCAAGGCTGGAACCTTAACGAAATTGCCGTGAAGGTACAAGCCGGCCTGCCCAAGCCCGGCGCCCGTCAACCGAAGCCGCCGAAAGAAGCGCAACCCCTGGGCGATACCGCCCTGGGCGCGTTCGAGACCTTGCACCACAATTTGCGGCCCGGCCCGCTGGCCGATGCCGTGGCGAAGCTGCTGAAGCACCACAAAGAGTAGCCGAAACCCGCGGGCTTTGCCCGCCCCGTCCCCGCACCATGGAACCCGGCGGTCCTGATAATCGGGGACAGCCTTCTCGCATTGATGCCGGGCAAACGATGCAGGGACCCGTCGCGCCAGCGCCGCGCAAGTCTGCGCGTCACTCGCCCAGGCGCGCGGCGCCTTTCATAAGTGCGTCCAGCCACGGAAAGGTTCCCGGTTGGGATGCACGCAATGCAGCGGCTGGCCAGACCTCAGGGAATGATCAGCGCCGGCCAGGCCATGCGAGTAGGGGCGGCTCGAATGCGGACGGCCTAAATGACAAGGCCGTCCCTGGGACGGCCCGCATCGGATTGGTCCGAGAAAACCAGCCTCAGGCCAGCTTCCACTCGTGACGGAAGGCCTGCGGCGCCTCCGCCTGGGATTCGTAGGTGATCAATTCCCACGCGTCCTGCTGCGCCAGCAGCGCGCGCGCCAGCTGGTTATTCAGTCCGTGTCCGGACTTGCAAGCCACGTAGCGGGCCACCAGCGGCTTGCCCAGCAGATACAGGTCGCCGATGGCGTCCAGGATCTTGTGCTTCACGAATTCGTCGTCGTAACGCAGCCCGTCGCTGTTGAGCACGCGGTACTCGTCCATGACGATGGCATTGTCCAGGCTGCCGCCGCGGGCCAGGCCCATCGAGCGCAGCGCCTCGACTTCGTTGACGAAGCCGAAGGTGCGTGCGCGAGCGATCTCGCGCACGTAGGAATGGGTGGCGAAGTCGATCTCGGCGAAATTGGCCGTGG
The DNA here is from genome assembly GCF_059760925.1 of Achromobacter sp. 1011791174. NCBI lineage: Bacteria > Pseudomonadati > Pseudomonadota > Betaproteobacteria > Burkholderiales > Alcaligenaceae > Achromobacter > Achromobacter sp. 1011791174. The sequence goes on along the minus strand of NZ_JCBANH010000049.1, from coordinate 25,361 downwards.
AGTCGATCGCGGGATGGCGAAAATCGATCGAGAACGCCAGCGCGAAGCCGTCATGCGGTTCGAGGCGGGCCCATTTCTCGTTGCGGCCTTCACCCTCGCGGACTTCGACGGGCTTGAGCACGCGGATGAATTGCTTGGGCGCGTTCTGTTCGACGATGCCGGCCGAGCGCAGCAGGTAGACGAACGTGGCCGCGCTGCCGTCCATGATGGGGACTTCTTCGGCGGTCAGGTCGACATGCAGGTTGTCGATGCCCAGGCCGGCCAGCGCCGACATGAGATGCTCCACCGTGGAAACGCGGACATTGCCTTGTTGCAGCACCGACGCCATGCGAGTGTCGCCCACGCCGGCGGCTTGCGCGGGCAGGTCCACGACCTCGGGCAGGTCGACGCGGTGAAATACGATCCCGGTGTTGGGTTGTGCCGGGCGCAGGGTGAGCTCTACCCGCCGTCCGGAGTGGACGCCGACGCCTGTCGTGCGGACGAGATTCAGAATGCTGCGCTGTCGGAACATGACAATAAGGGATATTTAAGCCAGGAAGCTAGCAAGATGACACGCATATTGCCGGCATAACCGACGTATTGTAACTCTGTCCGATCCTTGACGCCAACGGCGGCGTCCGAATCGACCGGTAAAACCGTCCCTTTTTGATGCCGCGCAAAGGAAACGCGGACCGCTCCGCCTCCGGCCCACCCGCGGGGACAGGCGGGCCGGAGATGAGGGAGTGCGGATGAGCTGCCAGGCCGCTCTTCAGACTGATGCCGCGGCGCCAGGCGCCGGGTTCAGTCTATGGAGCGTCCAGGCGGCTCCAGGTTCAATCCGCTTGCTTGCGCAGGAAGGCCGGGATGTCGAAGTGATCCATGCCCGAGCTTTCCAGCGCACGCACCTGGGCCGACGCCTGGCTGCGCGGGTTGCGCATGACAGACGGCATGTCCAGGTTGCGGTAATCGCCCTGGCCGGCGGCCGGCATCCCGCCCAGGGGCAGGTTGTCGGTGCCGGTGCGCAGCGCCTCGGCGGTGGTCTGCACCAGTTGCGGACGAGCCTGCGCACGGCCCAGGCCGGTCGCAACCACGGTCACGCGCAGGTTCTCGCCCATCGACTCGTCATAGGCCGTGCCGAAGATCACGGTCGCGTCTTCCGAAGCGTAGCTCCGGATCGTTTCCATGATTTCGCGCGTTTCGCGCATCTTCAGCGTGCGGCTGGCGGTGATGTTGACCAGCACGCCGCGAGCGCCGTTCAGGTCCACGCCTTCCAGCAGCGGGCAGGCGATGGCCTGCTCGGCGGCGACGCGGGCGCGGTCAGCGCCCGATGCCGAAGCCGTGCCCATCATGGCCTGGCCCTGCTCGCCCATGATCGTCTTGACGTCTTCGAAGTCGACGTTCACGTTGCCTTCGACGTTGATGATCTCGGCGATGCCCGCGCAAGCGTTGTGCAGGATGTCGTCGGCCGAGCGGAAGCAGTCTTCCTGGGTGGCGTCCTCGTCCATCAGCTCATACAGGTTCTCGTTGAGCACCACGATAAGCGAATGCACATGCTTGGCCAGCTCGGAGATGCCATCCTCGGCCATCTTCATGCGCTTGTTGCCTTCGAAGGAGAAAGGCTTCGTGACCACCCCAACGGTCAGGATGCCCAGCTCCTTCGCCACTTCGGCCACGACCGGGCCCGCGCCCGTGCCGGTGCCGCCGCCCATGCCGGCGGTGATGAAGACCATGTGCGCGCCGTTCAGGGCGGCACGGATCTCCTCGCGCGCGGTTTCGGCCGAAGCGCGGCCCTGCTCCGGCTTGGCGCCGGCGCCCAGGCCGGTGCGGCCCAGGCGAATCTGCACCGGGGCGTTGGTCGCCGCCAGCGCTTGCGCATCGGTGTTGGCGCAGATGAAATCCACGCCGTTCACGCCGTTGCGAATCATGTGCGACACGGCATTGCCGCCCGCACCGCCCACACCAACGACCTTGATTACGGTCCCTTTGGTGTTGTTCTCAAGCATCTCAAAGTTCATCATGATGACTCCCTCACAAGTCCGTATTTGCAAATCACAAAAATTCCCCAACAACCTATTTTTTGTGAATCGCCTCAAAGCCGAAGCCGATCTCAGGATCCGCAACGGGTTTGAAGCGCCTCCCCTTCTGGCCCGCCCCGCCCGACTGCTGCGGCGCGCGCCAAGGAACAGGCCCCTGCCCTGCCCCCTCAATTCATGAACCACTCCTTCATGCGCGCCAGCAGGCTCTTGAAGTTGCCGGTCTGCGCGGCAACCTTGCGGCCGCGCACGCGCTGCATGCGCGCCTCTTGCAGCAGCCCCATCACGGTCGAGAAGCGCGGATTGCGCATCACGTCGGCCAGGCTGCCTTCGTATTCGGGCACCGCCACGCGCACCGGCTTCAGGAACACATCCTCGGCCAGTTCGACCATGCCGGGCAGCTGCGCGGAACCGCCTGTCAGCACCACGCCGGACGCCAGCAGGTCTTCGTAGCCGGAATCGCGCACCACCTGCTGCACCAGCGTGAACAGCTCTTCGACGCGCGGCTCGATCACGGCGCCCAGCGCCTGACGCTTGACCTGGCGCGGACCGCGATCGCCCAGGCCCGGCACTTCCACGGACTCGTCCGGGCTCGCCAGCACCTGCTTGGCCACGCCGTAGCGCAGCTTGATTTCCTCGGCATCGGGCGTGGGCGTGCGCAGCATGGCCGCGATGTCGTTGGTGATCTGGTCGCCAGCGATCGGCAGCACGGCGGTGTGGCGGATCGCGCCGCCGGTGAAGATCGCCACGTCGGTGGTGCCGCCACCGATGTCGACCAGCACCACGCCCAGTTCCTTTTCGTCGGCAGTCAGCACGGCCAGGCTGGAAGCCAGCGGCTGCAGGATCAGGTCCTGTACTTCCAGGCCGCAACGGCGCACGCACTTGACGATGTTCTGCGCGGCGCTGACGGCGCCGGTCACGATGTGCACGCGCACTTCCAGGCGCAGGCCGCTCATGCCGATGGGCTCGCGGATGTCTTCCTGGCCGTCGACGATGAACTCCTGCGTCAGCACATGCAGCACCTGCTGGTCGGTCGGGATGTTCACCGCCTTGGCGGTCTCGATGACGCGGGCGACGTCGGTGGCGGTGACTTCCTTGTCCTTGACGGCGACCATGCCGCTGGAATTGAAGCTGCGGATATGGCTGCCGGCGATGCCGGTATAGACGTCGCGGATCTTGCAATCGGCCATCAGCTCGGCTTCTTCAAGCGCGCGCTGGATGGAGTTCACGGTGGTCTCGATATTGACGACCACGCCCTTGCGCATGCCGCGCGATTCATGCTGGCCTAGGCCCAGCACTTCGAACCGCCCTTCAGGCAGGATTTCAGCCACCACAGCCACCACCTTGCTGGTGCCGATATCGAGGGCGACGATAAGGTCCTTGATGTCACGGGTCATGGCGTTAGCGTTTCTTGGGAGGTTTCGGTATGGATTTGGACTTGGTTTCCGACGGCGGCAACGGGGCCAGCGCCAGTGCGAAACCATTGGGATAGCGCAGGTCGGCCTGGGTGATGGTGCGCCCTTCCAGGCGTCCGGCCACGGCGGGCCACGCCTGCACAAAACGTTGAATGCGCGCCGCGAACGGCAGCGCGCCCGGCAGGCCGTGCGGATCCGGCGCGTCGGCGCCCGGATCCCGGCCCAGGTCCAGCAACATGCCGTTGGACAGCACGACGCGCCAGGCGTAGCGGGGACTCAGTTCGAGTTGCTTGACGTGCATGTCCAGCGGCGCGAACCAGCGCGCCAGCTCGGCATAGCGCTGCACCACCAGAGACTCGGTGCCTTCGGGTCCGGAGAACTGCGGCAACACGGTTTCGTCGTCCACCTCGCCCGTATTGGCCGTGAACGCCTCGCCCCAGGTGTTGATCATCTGGTTCTCGTTCCACAGCGCCAGCGGCTGCTGTTCCTCGATGCGCACGCGCAGCACGTTCGGCCAGATGCGCCGCACGGTGGCATGCCGCACCCAGGGCACCGACTCGAAGACCGAGCGGGCGTCGTCCAGGTCCACGGTGAAGAAGTTGCCCTTGAAGCGACCCGCGATCGCCGCGCGCACCGCGCCCGGCGAGACATAGTGCAGCTCGCTGTCCGGCATCGGCTCCAGTTCGATGGCTGACAGCGTGAAGTACGGACGCTGCGCCACCCACGCCACGCCCGCCAGGAGCATGGCGCCGACCGCCAGCACGGCAAGCGTGTTGGCGATCAGGTTGGTAGTTCGGGCGTCGTTCCACACGGAAAATCCAGGTCAGGCGTTACGGGCGGGGCTGCGCATCTTGCACGCAGCGCCAGCGAGAATCGACACGCAGAGATCGGCATAGCTCATCCCCACGGCCTTGGCCGCCATCGGCACGAGCGAATGGCTCGTCATGCCGGGCGAAGTGTTCATTTCCAGCAACCAGGGCTGATTGGCGCGGTCCAGCATGAAATCGGCGCGCCCCCAGCCCTCGCAGCCCAGCGCGCGATAGGCGCGCACGGCGATGTCCGCGACCTGCGCCGCCACGTCCGCCGGCAGGTCGGCCGGGCAGAAGTACTGCGTGTCGTCGGAGAAATACTTGTGTTCGTAGTCGTAGTTGCCGCCGGGCGCGGCGATCTCGATCACTGGCAGCGCGCGCGCGGTCTTGCCTGCGCCCAGCAGGGCCACCGTCAACTCGCGGCCGGTGATGAACTGTTCAGCCAGCACCTCGGCGTCGAACTTCGCCGCTGCCTCGTAGGCGCCCTTCATGTCGGAGTAGCCGGCAACCTTGGTGATGCCCACGGTCGAGCCCTCATGCGGCGGCTTGATGATCAGCGGCAGGCTCAGGCGGTCGGGCACCAGACGCAGCTCGGTGTCGGCGTCCAGCACCTCGAAGGCCGGCGTGGGCAGGCCGTGCTGCAGCCATACGCGCTTGGTCATGGTCTTGTCCATGGCCAGCGCCGAGGCCAGAGGGCCGCTGCCCGTATAGGGAATGCCCAGCAGTTCCAGGGCGCCCTGGATCGAGCCGTCCTCGCCATAGCGACCGTGCAGCGCGATGAACACGCGGTCAAAGCCCTGCGCGGCCAGGTCGGCCAAGCTGCGCTCTCCGGTGTCGAACAGGTGCGCGTCAACGCCGGCCGAGCTCAGCGCCTGCTGCACGCCCGCGCCCGACATCAGCGACACGTCCCGCTCTGCGGAACGGCCGCCATACAGCACACCCACCTTGCCGAATTGCGCGCTCATGCCAGTTCTCCCACTTGGGCCGGGACCTTGCTGATCGACCCCGCGCCCATCACGATCACCACGTCGCCGTCCCGCACGAAATCCAGGACCGCCTGCGGCAGTTCCGCCACGTCTTCCACGAACACCGGTTCGACCTTGCCCGCCACGCGCAGCGCGCGCGACAGGGCTCGGCCGTCGGCGGCCACCAGCGGCGGCTCGCCCGCGGCGTACACCTCGGTGAGCAGCACGGCGTCGGCCGTTCCCAGCACGCGCACGAAATCCTCGAAGCAGTCGCGGGTGCGCGTGTAGCGATGCGGCTGGAACGCCAGCACGATGCGGCGGTCGGGCCAGGCGCCGCGCGCGGCGGCCAGCGTGGCGGCCATTTCCACCGGATGGTGGCCGTAGTCGTCGATGACAGTGAAGGTGCCGCCGCCATGCGCGGCCGGCACGGCGAATTCGCCTGTCTGGGTGAAGCGACGGCCCACGCCCTTGAAGGCGGCCAGCGCTTCGCAGATGGCCTCATCGGTCACGCCCAATTCGGTGGCTACGGCGATCGCGGCCAGCGCGTTGCGCACGTTGTGCAGGCCAGGCAGGTTCAGTTCCACCTGCAGCGGCGGCAGCAGCGTGTCCATATACGTGCGCTGCACGTTGAAGCGCATGCGCGTGCCGTCGGCCTGGACCTCGTAGCCGCGCACCAGGGCTTCCGGGTTCAGGCCGTAGGTGGTGATGGGACGCGACACGAAGGGCATGATCTCGCGCACGTTGGCGTCATCCACGCACAGCACGGCGCTGCCGTAGAACGGCAGGCGTTGCGTGAACTCGATGAAGGCGCTCTTCAGGCGCGCCACATCGTGCCCGTAGGTGTCCATGTGATCCGCGTCGATGTTGGTCACGATGGCCATCACCGGCAGCAGGTTCAGGAAGGACGCGTCGGATTCATCGGCCTCGACCACGATGTAGTCGCCCTGCCCCAGGCGCGCATTGGCGCCGGCGGAATTCAGGCGGCCGCCGATCACGAAGGTCGGGTCCAGCCCGCCGGCGGCCAGCACGCTGGCCACCAGGCTGGTGGTGGTGGTCTTGCCGTGCGTTCCGGCCACGGCGATGCCGCGCTTCAGGCGCATCAGCTCGGCCAGCATGATGGCGCGCGGCACCACCGGAATGCGGGCGGCGCGTGCCGCGATCACTTCGGGGTTGTCGCCGGCCACCGCGGTGGACGTGACGATGGCGCCGGCGCCGGCCACGTTGCTGGCCGCGTGGCCAATCGCGATCTTCACGCCCAGGCCCGCAAGGCGACGCGTGACGGCCGACTCATTGAGATCGGAACCGCTGATGGCGTAGCCCAGGTTGAGCAGCACCTCGGCGATGCCGCTCATGCCCGAACCGCCGATGCCTACAAAATGGATGTGTCGAATTCTGTGTTTCATGATGAACGCCCCGCTGCTTGTTCACAGACGTCGGCGATATGAGCCGCGGCTTCGGGGCGCGCATGCGCGCGGGCCCGTTCGGCGACGGCTTGCAGTTCTTGTCGGGTGCGCCCGGCCAGCCAGTCCGCCAGCCACTCGGGCGTCAAGGCGGGCTGCGGCTGCAGCCAGGCGGCCTGCGCGTCGCTCAGGAAGCGCGCGTTGGCGGTTTGATGATCATCGATGGCATGCGGGAACGGCACGAACAGCGCAGCCACGCCCGCCGCCGCCACCTCGGACACCGTCATGGCGCCCGCGCGGCAGATGAGCAGGTCGGCATCGCCCAGCGCGCCGGCCATGTCCTCGATGAACGCGCGGCAGTCGGCCTGCACGCCCGCCTGGGCGTAGGCCTGCTGCAACGCGGGCAGATGCTGTTCGCCGGCCTGATGGATGACCGTCGGACGGCGATCCTCCGGCATGCGGGCCAGCGCCTGCGGCACGGTGGTGTTCAGCGCCTGCGCGCCCAGGCTGCCGCCCACGACCAGCAGGCGCAATGCGCCGGCGCGCGCGCCATAGCGTTGCGCCGGATCGGACAGCGCGCACAGGTCGGCGCGCACCGGATTGCCCAGCGCTTCGCCCTTGGGCAACACGCCAGGGAAACCGCTGAGCACTCGGCGCGACATCCGGGCCAACCATTTGTTGGCCGTGCCGGCCACGGCGTTCTGCTCGTGCACGACCAGCGGCGTGCCCCGCAGCGCGGCGATCACGCCGCCGGGAAAGGCCACGTAGCCGCCCATGCCCAGCACCACGTCCGGCTTGACGGCGGACAGCCGTCCCCAGGCCTGGGCGAAGGCGCGCAGCAGCAGGAACGGCAGCTTGAGCAAGGCCGCCGCGCCCTTGCCGCGCACGCCGGCAAAACGCAGCGGCACCAGCTCGATGCCGCGAGGCGGCACCAGCCGGCCTTCCATCTTGTCGGGATTGCCCAGCCACAGCACGCGCCAGCCGCGTTGGCGCAGCACATCAGCCACGGCCAGGCCGGGCATGATGTGGCCGCCGGTGCCACCGGCCATGATGAGGATGGTCCGGGCGTTCGTCATACCCGTCCCCCGCGCATCATGACGCGGTTTTCCACGTCCACGCGTATCAGCATGGCGAGCGCGCACAGGTTCATGACCACGCCCGAGCCGCCATAGCTCATCAGCGGCAGCGTCAGGCCCTTGGTGGGCAGCAGGCCCAGGCACACGCCCATGTTGATGAAGGCCTGCACGCCGAACCACATGGCCACGCCATGCGCGACCAGGCCGGCGAACGTGCGTTCCATGGCGATGGCCTGGCGGCCGATGTCGAAGCCGCGATAAACGATGATGGCGAACAGCGAGATCACCAGCATGACGCCAGCGAAGCCGAGTTCTTCGCCCACCACCGCCATCAGGAAGTCGGTGTGGGCTTCGGGCAGGTAGTGCAGCTTCTCGACGCTGGCGCCCAGGCCCACGCCGAGCCACTCGCCGCGACCCAGCGCGATCAGCGAATGCGACAGCTGATAGGCGCTGCCGTAGGCGTTATCTTCGTTCCAGGGGTCCAGATAGGCGAACAGGCGCGCGCGGCGCCAAGGCGACAGCCAGATCAGCATCAGGAAGGTGCTGACCAGCACGCCCAGCAGGCTGCTGAAATACTTGCCGTTGATGCCACCCAGGAACAGGATGCCGATGGCGATGGCCACGATCACCATGAATGCGCCCAGGTCGGGCTCGAGCAGCAGCAGCATGCCCACGCCAGCCAGCGCGAAGGCCATGGGCAGGAAGCCTCGGGCGAAGGCCTGCATGTGCTCCTGCTTGCGCACGGTGTAATCGGCGGCGTAGAGCAGCGCGGCCAGCTTCATCAGCTCGGACGGCTGGAAGTTCAGCGGACCCAGCGGAATCCAGCGGTGGGCGCCGTTGACCTCGCGGCCGATGCCTGGGATCAGCACCGCCACCAACAGGATCATGGCCAGCACGAACAGCGGCACCGCCAGGCGCTGCCAGACGCGGATGGGAATGGTCAGCGTCACCGCGGCGGCCAGCAAGCCGGCGCTGATGAACGCGCCGTGGCGGATGACGAAGTAATAGCGGCCGTAGGACGCATAGCGCGGGCCGTCGGCCAGCGCGATCGACGCCGAATACACCATCAACAGGCCAAGCAGCAGCAAGGTCGACGCCGCGATCACCAACGGCAGGTCGAAGTTGCGCATGCGCGTACGGCCGGGCCGTACGGCGTTGACGCTGGCGGTGAGTTCGGCGAACAGGCTCATGCGACCTCTCCGTTGTCACGGGCGAGCTCGTCGACCTCTTCCACGAAGACCTGGCCGCGATGCGGATAGTTGCGAAACATGTCCAGGCTGGCGCAGGCCGGCGACAGCAGCACGGCGTCGCCGGGCTTGGCCAGTCCGGCGGCATGGCGCACGGCTTCGCGCATCGAGGTGGCGGACACGAGTTCGACGCCGGTCTCGGCCAGCACGCGACCAATCTCCGGGCCGTCCTGTCCGATCAACACCACGGCGCGCGCATGGCGCGACACCACCGGGATCAAGGGCGAGAAGTCCTGGCCCTTGCCTTGTCCGCCCGCGATCAGCACGACCTGCTGGCCCATGCCCTCCAGCGCGGCCACGGTCGCGCCGACGTTGGTGCCCTTGCTGTCGTTGATGTAGTCGACATCGCCGACGGTGCGCACGAAGGCCGCGCGATGCGGCTCGCCAGCGTAGTCGCGCAAGGCGCGCAGCATGGCGCCCCAGCCCAGGTCCAGGCAGCGCGCCAGCTGCATGGCGGCCAGCGCGTTCAGTGCGTTGTGCGTGCCGCGGATGCGCAGGGCATCCACCGGCATCAGGCGACTCATGCGGCCGTTCGGGCGCACGGGTTCCGGCGCATCCTTCTTGCGGCGCACGGGCGGCGCCGGCTCATCGAAATCGTTGGGCTCGGCGGCCACCAGCCAGGCCATGCCCTGGCCCGGTTCCAGGCCCATGTCGCCGACCCGCTCCGGCAATTCACGGCCGAAGCTGCGCACATCCAGCGCGTCCAGCTTGGCAACCATGGCCACGGTCAGCGGATCATCGCGGTTGACGATCTTGACGCGCGCCATCTTCAAGAGGCGCGCCTTGGCATCGGCGTAGGCCTGCATGCCACCATGCCAGTCCAGGTGATCCTGGGTCACGTTAAGCACCACGGCGGCGTCGGCCTGCAGGCTGTGCGTGGTTTCGAGCTGGAAGCTGGACAGCTCCAGCACCCACACCTGCGGCAGCGCATCGGCATCGAGCGCGCCCATCAGCGCGGTCAGCGCGGCAGGGCTGATATTGCCGGCGGCCAGCACCGACATGCCGCTGGCATCGATCAGTTCGCGCGTCAGCGCGGTCACGGTGGTCTTGCCATTGGTGCCGGTCACGGCCAGCAGGCGCGGGCGGTAATCGCGCGATTCGGCCAGCTCGGCCAGCGCGCGGGCGAACAATTCGATTTCGCCCACGACCTCGATGCCGCGCGTGGCGGCCTCGTCCAGCAGCGCCTTGGCCGGTTGCTGTCCGGGCGCCAGGCCCGGGCTGATCACGACCTGCGACACGCCGTCGAGCATCGCCACATCGAAGGACGTGTCGCAACCCAGTCGGAACTCCACCTCGCTTTGCGCCAGCGCGTCGCGCAGGGCGGCGAGTCCGCCCGGCTCGGCGCGCGTGTCGGCCACGCGCAAGCGGGCGCCCTGACGGGCGCACCAGCGTGCGGCGGCGACACCCGACTCGCCCAATCCGAGGATCAGGACGAGCGGCGCGTCAGCGCGGGAGGATTCCATCGTATTCATCGCAACTTCAATGTCGAAAGGCCAATCAGCACCAGCATCATGCTGATGATCCAGAAGCGCACCACCACCTGGGTTTCCTTCCAGCCGCCCACTTCGAAGTGATGATGCAGCGGAGCCATGCGGAATATGCGTCTACCTGTTCCATAACGTCGCTTGGTGTACTTGAACCAGGTCACCTGGATCATCACCGACAGCGTTTCGACGACGAAGACGCCGCCCATGATGAAAAGCACGATCTCCTGGCGCACGATGACCGCGATGGTGCCCAGCGCGCCGCCCAGCGCCAGCGCGCCCACGTCGCCCATGAACACCTGCGCCGGATACGCGTTGAACCACAAAAATGCGAGTCCCGCGCCCCCGATCGCCGCGCACAGCACCATCAGTTCGGAAGCGCCGGGGATATACGGAAACAGCAGGTACTTCGAATAGTCGACGCGGCCGACCACGTAGGCGAAGATGCCCAGTGCGCTGCCCACCATCACAGTGGGCATGATCGCCAGGCCGTCCAGGCCGTCGGTCAGGTTGACGGCGTTGCTGGTGCCCACGATCACGGCCCAGGTCAGCGCCACGAAGCCCAGCACGCCCAGCGGGTAGCTGACCGTCTTGAAGAACGGCACGATCAGGTCGGCGCGCGTTGGCAGGGACATGGTGAAACCGCTGCCCACCCAGGCCTTGAACAAGGGCCACAGATCGGCGTTGGCCGGCGCGGACACCGCGAAAGCCAGGTACACGGCGGCCACCAATCCGATGGTGGCCTGCCAGAAGAACTTCTGCCGCGCGGGCATGCCTTCGGGATCGCGGTAGACGACCTTGCGGTAATCATCCATCCAGCCGATCCAGCCGAAGCCGAACGTCACCAACAGCACCACCCAGACGAAGCGGTTGGTCCAGTCCGCCCACAGCAGGGTGCTGATGGCGATGGAAATCAGGATCAGCACGCCGCCCATGGTGGGGGTGCCGGTCTTGACCAGGTGGGACTCGGGACCGTACGAACGGACGGCCTGGCCGATCTTCATCTCGGTCAGCTTGCGGATCACGCGCGGGCCGGCGACCAACCCGATCAGCAGGGCGGTGGCGCACGCCAGCACGGCGCGCAGCGTGATGTATTCGAACACGCCCAGGGCGCGCACATCATCGGAAAGCAGACGGGCCAGCTCAAGCAGCATGGTTGTCTCCCGGCGCCTGGGCCGTCTGTCCGTCGTTGGTGGAAAAAGCCGTCACTACCCGCTCCATGCGCATAAAGCGCGAACCTTTGATCAATACGCAGGACGGCCGCAAACCGCGCAAGGCGGCAACCACTTCGTCTACCGATGCGCAGGCGCGCGCGCCTTCGCCGAAAGCGGCGGCTGCCGCACGGCTGGCTTCGCCCAGCGTAATGAGCGCGTCGAGCCCCTGCTCGCGCGCGTAATTGCCCACCTCGACATGCATGGCGGGACCGTTGTCTCCGACTTCGCCCATGTCGCCCAGCACCAGCACACGAGCGCCCGCGATGCGCGCCAACACGTCGATGGCCACACGCACCGAGTCCGGATTAGCGTTGTAGGAATCGTCGATGAGCAGCGTTCCGTCGCTCATGACCTTGTGCTGCATGCGGCCCGCCACGGGGCTGAAGCCGGCCAGCGCGCGGATCGCCGCTTCCAGCGGCGCGCCCGCGGCGACGGAAGCGGCGATCGCCGCCAGCGCGTTGCGCAGGTTATGCAGGCCAGCCACTGGCAACACCAGGTCGGCCGTGCCCACCGGCGTCACTACCTTGCAGCGGGTGGAGGACACTTCCGCCAGAATCTGCTCTGCGTAGACGTCCAGGCCCGGCTGCAGGCCGAAGCGCAGCGTGCGGCGCGAGCCCGCCAGCGCATCCCAGATGGGGGAATAGGGCTCGTCTCCCGGATAGACGGCCACGCCGTTGTCCGGCAAGGCGGCGATCGCCGCGCCGTTCTCATGGGCCACCGCCTCGACGGTGTGCATGAATTCCTGGTGCTCGCGCTGCGCATTGGTCACCAGAGCGACCGAAGGCGCGGCGATGGCGGCCAGCTGGGCGATCTCGCCCGGATGATTCATGCCCAGCTCGAACACCGCGGCGCGATGCGTGGCGCGCAGGCGCAGCAGCGTCAGCGGAACGCCGATGTCGTTGTTCAGGTTGCCGGCGGTCGCCAGCCGGTTGGCCTCGCCCTTCCATGCGGCCAGCACGGACGAGATCATTTCCTTGGTCGTGGTCTTGCCATTGCTGCCCGTCACCGCCACCACCGGCAGCGAGTAGCGGGCGCGCCAGGCGGCGCCGATGCGCATCAGGGCCACGCGCGTGTCGCCCAGCACCAGCTGCGGCAGCTTCACGCCCGCGACAGGATGCGCCACCACCGCGGCGCAGGCGCCACGCGCCTCGGCCTGGTCCAGATAATCGTGGGCGTCGAACCTCTCGCCGGCCAGGGCCACGAAGAGTTCGCCGGCGCCGATGCGGCGGGTATCGGTGGAGACCGTCGCGACCTGCGGCAGCAGCAGCGCCAGGCGCGCCCACTCGCGGTCGTCGAACGGCAGTTTCTCCCCTCCACTGTCCTGATAGGTTTCATGACCCTTGCCTGCCAGCAGCAGCACGTCTTCCGGCGCGCAGGCCCAGACGGTCTGCATGATGGCGCGGGCGCGGTCGACCTGCTCCACGGCATCCGCCGAAGCGGGCACACCGGCCATGATCTGCCGGACGATGTCCTCGGGCACTTCGTGGCGCGGATTGTCGCTGGACACCACCACGCTGTCGGCCAGTTCCGCCGCGATGCCGCCCATGACGGGACGCTTGCCCGGATCGCGATCGCCGCCGCAGCCGAACAGGCAGACCAGCCGGCCCGAGCGGGCGTTCGCCACCGGCCGCAGCGCGGCGAGCGCGCGCGCCAGCGCGTCAGGCGTGTGGGCATAGTCCACCACCACCAGCGGGCCGCGAGCGCCCGCGGCCTGCACGGCAAGGGGTTCCACGGTCTGCAGCCGGCCATCGACCGGATCGGTGGCGGCCAGTTCGCGCGCAATCTGCGCGAACGGCAGGCCCAGGCGATAGAGCACGCCGGCAACCAGCAGAAGGTTGGAAACGTTGTGCGCGCCCAGCAGGCGCGTGACGATCTGCGCCTCGCCGTGCGGCGAGACCAGCGTGAAGATCTGCCCCTGCGCCGTCGCCTGCAGGTCGCGCGCGCGCATCGTCGCGGGCACGGTGGCGTCATCGCTCAGGCTGTAGCCGGTGGCGGCCAGGGCCTGCGGCAAGGCGGCCAACAGGCGTCGGCCGGCCTCGTCATCGGCGTTGATCACGGCGCCGCCCAGTTCAGGCCAATGGAACAGGCGGGCCTTGGCGGCCTCGTAGCGCTCCATGGTGCCGTGGTAGTCGAGGTGATCGCGGGTCAGATTGGTGAACGCGGCCAATGCAACGCGCACGCCGTCCATGCGGCCTTGCTCGATGCCGATGGAGGAGGCCTCCATGGCCACTGCCTTGGCGCCGGCGTCGCGCATGGCGGCCAGCAGGCGATGCACCGTCAGCACGTCGGGCGTGGTCAGGCTGCCACCCAGTGTCTGACCGTCGGGCAACACCGCCCCCAGCGTGCCGATGGTGCCGCAGGCCTTGTCATTGCGACTCAGCGCGTGCGCGATCCATTGGACCGAAGAGGTCTTGCCGTTGGTGCCGGTGACGGCGACCACGGCAAGCTCGGCCGACGGACGGTCGTACCAGGTATCGCCCAGCCCGCCCAGCAGGCCGCGCAAGCCAGTGACCTGCAGCAACGGGACCTGGCCGGCCTGCGCCAGCATGGCGTCGTCCACGGGCGCTTCGCACAGCACCGCGCGGGCGCCCTGCGCCACGGCCCTTTCTATATAGAGACGTCCGTCGCTGGACAGGCCGGCGCAGGCGACGAACACATCGCCCGGCTCGATCTCGCGCGAGTCCAGCTTGAGATGCGCGGTCAGCGACACGCGCTCATGCAACCACGCCACGGTCTGTTCAACCGTGGCGGCTTGGGAATTTGACTGGAAGCCTTTGGCGTTCATCTGCCTGGCTCCTTCAAACCAGCAACAATCGTGGATTCGAAGGGCGCGTCGGGACGCACCCCCATAAGCTGCAGACTCCCGCCGACAATGCGGGAGAACACAGGCGCGGCGATAGCGCCGCCGTAATAGCCGCCGACCGTCGGCTCATCGATGGACACGGCCACGACGATCTTGGGATCGGACACCGGCGCGAAACCGACATAGGAACTGCGGTAGCGCTGCATGCTGTACTTGCCGTCGACGATCTTGCGCGCCGTGCCGCTCTTGCCCGCCACGCGGTAGCCGCGCACTTGCGCGGCCTTGGTGCCCTCGGGGCCGGCGGCGGCTTCCAGCATGCCGCGCACCAGCGCGGTGGTCTTGGGCGTGTAGATGCGCACGCTGGTGGGATCGCTGTCGCGCTTGACCAGCGTCATCGACACCATGTCACCGTTGCGGGCGAACACCGTATAGGCGCGCGCCACCTGCAGCAACGACACGGACAGGCCGTAGCCATAGGCCATGGTGGCCTTCTCGATCAGGCGCCAGCGCTCCCAGGGACGCAGGCGTCCGGGCGCCGCGCCGGGAAAGCCGACCTGCGGGGCCTGCCCCAGGCCCAGTTCCGTGAAGCGGTTCCACATCTCGCGGGATTCCAACTTCTCGGAGATCAGGGTCATGCCGATGTTGCTGGACTTGCGCAACACGCCGGCCACGTCCAGCGTGCCGTTGCGGCTGACGTCGCTGATGGTGCTGCCCTGATAGACGAAACGGCCGTTGCCGGTCTCGAACAGCGTATTGGGCGTGATCCGGCCCAGGTCCAACGCCAGCGCGGCGGTGAACGGCTTCATGATGGAGCCGGGCTCGAACGTGTCGGTAATCGCCTGGTTGCGCAGCTTTGCGCCCTGGAAGGTCTCGCGCTTGTTCGGATCGAAGGTCGGCACATTGGCCAGCGCCAGGATTTCCCCGGTATGCACGTCCAGGACCACGGCGGTCGCGCCCTTGGCCTGGTGCTTGTCCATGGCGTCCTTCAGTTCCTTGAACACCAGGTATTGCAGACGGGTGTCGATGGACAAGCGCAGGTCGCGGCCATCCACCGGCAAGGTGACGGCCTGCACGTCTTCGATGACGCGACCCAGGCGGTCCTTGATGACGCGGCGGCTGCCGGGCCGACCCGACAGCTGCTGGTTGAATGTCAGCTCGACGCCTTCCTGGCCCTGGTCCTCGACGCTGTTGAACCCGACCACGTGCGCCATCACGTCGCCGTCCGGATAATAGCGGCGGGTTTCCGGCTGTTGATGCACGCCAGGCAAGCCGAGCTGCTTGATCTTGTCGGCCGCCTCCATCGAGACCTGGCGCTTGAGATAGACGAAGTTCTTGTCCTCGTCGACCCGGTGCCGCAGATCGGCCGCGGGCATTTCGAGCAGCTTGGCCAGCGCGTCGAGCTGCGCCGGCGTGGACTGCTTCACGTCTTCCGGAATGGCCCAGATGGCGCGCGCCGGCACGCTCGAAGCCAGCACCGCGCCATTGCGGTCCATGATCTTGCCGCGCGTTGCGGACAGCGTCAGCGTGCGCTCATAGCGGCGCTCGCCCTGCTGCTGCAGGAATTCGGTCGACAGCCCCTGCAGGAACAGCGCGCGGCCGGCCAGCACGGTGAAACCGCCGAACAGCAGGATCAGCACCAGCCGGGCGCGCCAAGTCGGCAACTGGCCGCGCAGCACGGGATTGTCGAAGAATGGGACGCGCTTCATTGGGCGCCTCCAGTGGCCGGCGCCTGATTCAGGTACAGCGTGCGGTCCGGCACGATGGAAATCATCTTGAGGCTATCGCGCGCAATGGCATCCACGCGCGCGTTACGCGCCAGCTCGGCGCGCTCCAGCTGCAGCCGCCGCCAGCCGACCTCCAGGTCGCGCTCCTGCGCCTGATCCCTGCCCAGCTCGACGAAGAGCTGGCGCGACTGATACCGACTGGTGACCAGTGAAATGGCCGACAGCATCAGCAACGCGGCAATGATCAGGTTGACGCGGCCCATCAGCGGCGCCCTCCCTTTCCGCCCTTGCGCGGAACGGCGAGGTCGCTGCCGGGCAAGGAACCCGTATGCACGAAGGCGGCTCCGCCTTCGGCCGGCAGCGGCGTGGCGCTGCGTTCGGCCGCGCGCAGCACGGCGGAACGGGCGCGGGCATTGACCGCCACTTCATCGTCCTCGGCCTGGACGCGGCCAAGGGAATACAGCACGGGCTGGGGCATTTCGCTTTCGCGCAGGGGCAGGCGTGCATACGCGGCGGCCGGCCTGGCCGCCGCCGCGATGCATTGCTTGACCATGCGGTCTTCGAGCGAATGAAAGCTGATCACCGCCAACCTCCCCCCCGGGGCGAGCAGATCTAGAGCTGACGCGAGGGTGCGAGCGAGCTCTTCGAGTTCCCGATTGATGTAAATCCGTAGAGCCTGAAAGGTGCGTGTGGCCGGATGCTGCCCCTTTTCGCGCGTGCGGACGGCGCTGGCGACGCACTCGGCAAGTTCGAGCGTGGTGCGCAGCGGCCTTGTTGCGCGGCGAGCAGCAATCGCCTTTGCAACCTGAAAAGCAAACCGTTCTTCGCCATAATCCGCTATGACCTCCCGCATCTCATCCACACTGGCTTGCGCCAGCCAATCCGCCACCGTGGGACCACGGGTGGTGTCCATCCGCATGTCGAGCGGGCCGTCCCTCATGAAAGAGAAACCACGCTCGGCATCGTCGATCTGAGGCGAGGAAACGCCCAGATCCAACATCACGCCATCGACCTTGTCGATGCCGCGTTGCCGCAATTCTTCGGCCATGGTGGCAAAGCCGCCATGCACCACTTCCACCCTGGAATCCTCCGCGGCCAGCGCGGTGGCCACGGCGATCGCCTGGGGATCCTTGTCGAACACCACCAGCCGCGCCTGCGGGCCCAGGCGGCTCAGCAGTTCGCGGCTGTGACCGCCGCGGCCGAACGTGCCGTCCACGAAGACGCCGCGCTCCGCCCGCAAGGCGGCATCCGGCCCGGACTGCGGATGCGACCGAGACGCGCCCTTGCCGCCGAAATCGGCCAGCAAAAGCGCGTCCACCGTCGGCTCCAGCAGGACGGGCCGATGTTCGAATTCCATAGCTGTTTCAGAACGAAAACTGGTTCAACACATCCGGCATACCCTTGGCCAGGTCCTCGGCCTCGCGGCTGGCCAGGGTAGCGGCGTCCCACAGCTCGAAGTGCGCGCCCAGACCGAGCAGCATCACATCGCGCGTCATACCGGAAGCGTTGCGCAGTTCAGGAGCGATCAGGACCCGGCCGGAGCCGTCCAATTCCACATCCTGTGCGTTGCCCAGCAACAGCCGCTGCAGCGCGCGGGCCGACATGGGAAAGGCGGCAATCTGCTCGCGCTTCTTTTCCCACTCGGGACGCGGATACACCAGCAGGCAGCCGTCGGGATGGCGAGTCAGGGTCAGCCGGCCATCGGCCTGCGACATGAGCGCGTCACGGTGCCGGGTCGGAATCGAGATCCGCCCCTTGGCATCCAGCGTGAGCGCGCTGCTTCCCTGAAACACCACTTTTACCCCACTTAATTGCACAATTTCCTACTATTTCCCACTCTACGGTATGGGGCAAACTGGGTCAAGCGCACGGTTGCAATTTTTTCAATCACAACAAGGACTTAGAGCAACTTGTAAAACATAAAAAAAGAAAACCTCCCAATAAATCAGGAGGTTGCGTCACTATCTAAAAGTCCTTCTTGAAAAGTGGCGGCTAACAATGGCTTTGCATTGTTTTGCAGAGCGCTCCCGCCCCCGGCGGCGCGGGCTTCGAACGCCGCGCAGGGCTTGCGGCCTTCAAAAATTTGCCGCGCCAGGTTCGCCGACGCCGTTACCCACCAACAGCATCGGCAGCCCACCCCAAGGTCCCGCGGCACTGCACGGCGCCCAGACCCGCAATCGGCGCCCATGCCCGCGAGGCCGCGCCGCGAAGATATCAATGCAAGACGGGCCTGTAGGCCGGATTCTGTACACCGGGTTGCCCCGGCGGACGATCATTCCTCTGCGCGGATCATTGCTGAGCCGCTGTAGCCATCTACCCGCATGCTTGGACGGAGCCGCCCTTCGCGGCCCGAAGACCGCACGCATGCCTATTTGATGTTGCTCCGGGTAGAGGTTGCCGCGTTTCACCCTACGATGCCGCCGCCCGTTACCGGACGGCGCGATACGGAGATGGCCGTACCTGTGCGCGTCGCCGCGCCCGCCCCGCAGACTCGTCTCTGTGGCCCTATTCCTCGACATCGCCCTAAGACGACGCCGGACGGCCGTTAGCCGCTACCCTGCCCTGTGGAGTCCGGACCTTCCTCGATGGATTCGCATCCACCGCGATCGTCCAGCCCGCCTTGCGCTGCGTATTCTAGTACACCCCGCGACTCCGTCCCCGTGAGGCAAGGGCCGAGGCTTCCTGCGACAATACGCGCTGATTCCCGCATCGACGCCGCAGACACGATTCCTACATGGCCCTCGCAACCCTCATTACCCTGACAGACATCCAGCTGGCCTACGGCCATCACCCGCTGCTGGACCATGCCGACTTCTCCATCCAGGCCGGCGAACGCATCGGCCTGATCGGCCGCAACGGCGCCGGCAAGTCCTCGCTGCTCAGGCTGCTCGATGGTCGGACCCTGCCCGACGATGGCGACATCGCTCGCAGCTCGGGCCTGCGCGTGACCACCGTCGAGCAGGAACCCGAGTTGGACGAGAACGCCACCGTGTTCGACGTGGTCTGCAACACGGAAGGCGAACATGAAGACTGGCAGCGCCCTTCGCGCGTGCGCGCCGTACTGGAAAAACTCGGCCTGCCCGCGGACGCGCAGATCGCCGGCCTGTCGGGCGGCACGCGCAAGCGCGTGGCCCTGGCCCGCGCGCTGGTCGACGAACCAGATCTGCTGCTGCTGGACGAACCCACCAACCATCTGGACTTTGACGGCATCGCCTGGCTGGAAGACATGCTGCGCAACTGGAAAGGCGCCGCCGTCATCATTACCCACGACCGACGCTTCCTCGACGCCGTGGCGACCCGCATCGTCGAACTGGACCGCGGGCGCCTGCTCAGCTTTCCCGGCAATTTCTCGCAATGGCAGGAGCGCAAGGCCCAATGGCTGGAATCCGAGCGCCTCGAACAGGCGCGCTTCGACAAGCTGCTGGCCCAGGAGGAAGTGTGGATCCGCAAGGGCGTGGAGGCCCGCCGCACCCGCAACGAAGGCCGCGTGCGTCGGCTCGAGCGCCTGCGAGTCGAACGCGCCGAGCGCCGCGAGCGCGTGGGCAACGTCTCGCTCGCGCTGGCCGAAGGCCAGCGCTCCGGCAAGCTCGTCGCCGAACTCGAACACGTCGGCAAGCGCTTCGGCGACAAGACCGTGGTGGACGACTACTCGACCACCATCCTGCGTGGCGACCGCATCGGCATCATCGGCCCCAACGGCGCCGGCAAGACCACGCTGCTGAAGCTGATCCTGGGCGAGATGACGCCAGACAGCGGCAACACGCGCATGGGCACCAACGTCGAGGTCGCCTATTTCGACCAGATGCGCGCCCAGCTCGACGAGAACGCGACGCTGGTGGACATCATCAGCCCGGGCAGCGAGTGGGTGGAGATCGGCGGCACGCGCAAGCACGTCATGAGCTATCTGGGCGACTTCCTGTTCTCGCCTGCGCGCGCCGGGTCGCCGGTGCGCAGCCTGTCGGGCGGCGAACGCGCGCGCCTGCTGCTGGCGCGGCTGTTCGCACGCCCGGCCAACGTGCTGGTGCTGGACGAGCCCACCAACGACCTGGATATCGAAACGCTGGAACTATTGGAAGAGCTGTTGCAGGAATACTCGGGCACCGTGCTGCTAGTCAGCCACGACCGCGCCTTCCTGAACAACGTCGTCACGCAGACCATTGCTTCGGAAGGCGACGGCCGCTGGCGTGACTATGTGGGCGGCTACGATGAATGGCTGGTCCAACGCCCTGCGCCCGCCGCGCCGGCCGCCGACACGGACAAGGCTTCCAAGCCGGCGCTCGACGAAGCCGCCGCGCGCGCCAAGGCCGCCAAACCGAAGCCGGCGCGCGCCGCGAAGATGAACTCCTGGGAACTGCGCGAACTGGAAGGCCTGCCCGACGCCATCGCCGCGCTCGAGGCGCAGCAGGCCGAGCTGGCCGGCAAGCTGGCCGACGGCAGCCTCTACCGGGACGCGCCGGCGGAGGTGGAGCGGATCAACGGCGAACTGGCCAAACTGGAGAGCGAACTGGAAGAGAAATTCGCCCGCTGGGAGCTGCTGGAAGCGCGGCGAGAAAGCGCGCTCTGACCACCGCGCGGTGCATGAAAAAGCCCTGCTTATATATATAAGCAGGGCTTTTTTCTACGCGGATCATTTCGGCCGGCCATCCCTGCCCGACACTCAGACCTGAGCGCGCCAGGCCAATGCCTCGCCGGCGGCCAGCGGCATCAGGGAAGTATTGCCGAAAGGCACTTCGTCCGGCACCTGATAGGTTTCGCGGACCAGCGTCAGCTTGCCGGTATTGCGCGGCAGCCCGTAGAAATCCGGGCCATGGAAGCTGGCGAAGCCTTCCAACTTGTCCAGCGCGCCCGCCGCGTCGAAGGCAGTCGCGTAGAGTTCCATCGCATGCAGGGCGGTGTAGCACCCAGCGCAACCGCAGGCATGCTCCTTCAGGCCGCGCGCATGCGGCGCGCTGTCCGTGCCCAGGAAGAAGCGCGGACTGCCGCTGGTGGCGGCCGCGACCAGGGCCTGGCGATGCGTCTCGCGCTTGAGGATGGGCAGACAGTACCAATGCGGCCGCACGCCACCCTGGAAGATCGCGTTGCGGTTGTACAGCAGATGCTGCGGCGTGATGGTGGCGGCGATCGGCCCTTCGGCGTCGCGCACGTACTCGGCGCCTTCCTTGGTCGTGATGTGTTCGAACACGACCTTCAAGGCGGGGAAGGCGCGGCGCAACGGCTTCATCACGCGCTCGACGAACACCGCCTCGCGATCGAACACATCGATGGCCGGGTCCGTGACTTCGCCATGCACCAGCAAGGGCATGCCGCATTTTTCCAGCGCTTTCAGCGCTTTCGCGCATTTGCCCAGCAGATCGGTGACGCCCGCGTCGGAGTTGGTGGTCGCACCGGCGGGATACAGCTTCACCGCATAGACCTGGCCGGATTCATGCGCGCGGAAAATCTCCTCACCCGACGTGTTGTCGGTCAGATACAGCGTCATCAGCGGCGTGAAGGCGTCGGCGTTGCCGCCCGCCTTGGCCAGGGCCTGCAGGATACGGCCGTGATAGGCGATCGCCTGCTCGGTCGTGGTCACGGGCGGCTTGAGGTTCGGCATGATGATGGCGCGCGCGAACTGTCGCGCCGTATCGGCGACCACGGCTTCCAGTGCCGCGCCGTCGCGCAAGTGCAGATGCCAGTCGTCGGGGCGGGTGATGGTGAGTTGCTTGATTTGCGCAGTAGACATGGGTCGCTTCTTGCTTAATCCGCCAGGGGCATCCCCCGCTCGGCCAGCGCGCAGAACATCGCACTGCCCAAGGGAATGACGGCATCGTTGAAATCAAAATGGGAATTGTGCAGCACGCAGCCGGAATCCGCTCCGCCCTGCCCCAGCCGGAAATACGCGCCGGGCTTGGTCTGCAGCATGAAGGAGAAGTCTTCCGAGCCCATGGAAGGCGTCAGGTCTCGAACCACGTTTTCCTTGCCGATCATCTCGGTCGCGATGTCGGCGACGAGGTTGGCGTGCTGCGGGGTGTTCAGGGTCGCCGGATAGATACGTTCGTAGATGAGCTCGGCGCTGCCGCCGAAGGCGCCCGCGATCGCCGTCACCAATTCGCGCATGCGCATCTCGACCATTTCCTGCACTGATTTGCGGAAGGTGCGGACCGTGCCAACCAGCTTCGCCTCGCGCGGAATCACGCTCATGGCGCCGGGATGGCCGGCCTGCATGGAACCGATGGAAACGACAGCCGAATCCAACGGATTCACATTGCGCGACACGATCGTCTGCAAGGCGGTGATGATCTGCCCGGCGATGGTGACGGGATCGATGGTCTGATAGGGATGGGCGCCGTGTCCGCCACGACCCGTGATCTGGATCTCGAAGCGATCTGCGGCCGCCATCATCGGGCCTGGATTGATACCCACCGTGCCCGGTTTCAGGCCAGGCCAGTTGTGCAGGGCATAGATCGCATCGCACGGAAAGGTGTCGAACAAGCCGTCTTCAAGCATGGCGCGCGCGCCGCCGCGGCCTTCCTCCGCGGGCTGGAAGATCAGCACGGCGGTGCCATCGAAGTTGCGCGTCTGCGCCAGGTACTTTGCCGCGCCGATCAGGATCGCCGTGTGTCCGTCATGGCCGCAACCGTGCATCAGGCCAGGCTTAGTGGACTTGTGCCCGAACTCGTTGTCTTCAGTCATTGGCAAGGCATCCATGTCGGCGCGCAAGCCGATCATGCGTCCACTGTCGCAGCGCTTGCCGCGAATCACGCCGACCACGCCGGTCTTGCCGATGCCACGATGCACTTCGATGCCCAACGCTTCCAGCGCGCCAGCCACGATGCCCGAGGTGCGCACCTCCTCGAATCCCAGCTCGGGATGGGCGTGCAAATCGCGCCGCAGCGCTGTCAATTCGTCATGAAAAAGCCGAATTGATTCCAGGGGAGACCTTGCGTACATAGGAGGTTACACAATGATGTGGTAGGTGGGACCAGTCTGTATATTTTAGTTGCTACAGAGGATAAATGCCTTTGTCTTTACGGGAGAGACACGTTATGCTCCGGCCGCAGGACAATTTTTCCAACAGCCAGAGAAGGAGCGCCGCATTATGGCCACAACCTCCAAACCCGCGACCGCGCGCAAGCCGAACGCTGCATTCATGAAGCCCCTGACCCCGAGCGCCGAACTGGCTGCTGTCATCGGTTCGGAAGCCGTGCCGCGTACCGAGGTCACCAAGAAGATCTGGGAATACATCAAGAAGCACAACCTGCAAGATGCCAGCAACAAGCGCAACATCAACGCCGATGCCAAGCTGCGCCCGATCTTCGGCAAGGATCAGGTCACGATGTTCGAACTGACCAAGCTGGTCAACGCACATCTGAAGTAAGCAGGCTAAGGGCGTACGGCGTACGTCCCTGCCTCTTGCCATTGCGACGCCCAGGCTTTGGTCCGGGCGCATCGCTCACACAGCGCCGGCGGTTCATCGCCAGGCAGCATCCCAGCCCTACGGGCAATCAAGCAAGCCAGCACCTTTCGCGTTTAACACGGATGAAATCCGTGGCATTGCCGATCGCGTGATAAACCCCCACTAGCTCGAAACCCGCGTCGATATTGACTCTCCGCGTGGCTCTCAAGATTTGCGATGTCGATGCCGAGCAGGCGGCGCCGTGCTTGAATCAGCGATGCTACGACGGTCGCGTGATGCCAGCATCCGCGATGCTGAGCTCCTGATGGATGCAGACTTTCATGTGCAGACATGCTGCCCGCACAGCGTCGTAGGTGCCAGGCCTCGCCATGTGATGGAACGCCGTGACAGGCGACGCAGCGCTCGTGCTGCCCCACAGCGCTCCACAGGTGCGGCGCCAATGACAAGGCCGGCAATAGCCGGCCTTGATTTGATGGACTCAAATCCGCATCAGGCGTAATGCGTCGGCGCGTTGCCCTCCAGCAGCGCCAGCAGGCCCTTGATCAGGCGGTACAAGACCCAGACCACCGTCGCGGCCAGGCCGATCCAGCCGATGAAGATATACACGGCCAGCGCACTGATCGCCATCCACAGCAGCGCCCACCAGAACGTGCGCAGCAACCAGTCGAAGTGTGCGGCGTAGAACGTGCCAGCCACGTCGGCGCGTTTCAGATACATCAGCACGACGGACGCCAGCGTGGCAATGCCCAGAAAACCGCTGCTGAGAAAGCCGAGCGCATACAGGCCATAGGCCACGTAGGTCAGCGTGCGCAGGTCCAGTTTCGTACCGGGCACGGGGGTCTGGGTATCACTCACGATAACGCTCCAACGAATAGATTCCGATCAATCTTACCGCACAAACACCCCCCATCCACGGGCGTTGTTATTTATGCACAATGAGGATTGGCGCGGGTTTCCGGGCCATTGCGTATCGATCTCAGGCGTTTGCACTAGGCACTCGGCACTTCTGGCCAACGTACCTTGCCATGCAAGCTCGGCACCGGGAATCGAGTTGGCCTGCCTGTTGTTGTCCCGGAAAGCATGACTGCTGCATGTCGTGTCACGATGACAGCCAGCTTGACGAGCACAAGTAGCGGCGCCCCTGCACCCGGGACTCGATTCTTTGCGCGTTGCCGAGCTGACAAACACTCCTCAAGAGCATACATGCCAGCGCAACGGCTCGCACAATCGAGCGGGGCGACTGCTGGCCAGCAAAAGTGACTATTCGAGCGCTGTAGTCGAAGCGGCTTTTCGAGCTGCTGTGACGGCCGCAGAGCTAGAAGCGCATCGGTCTCTACGTACTCCTGGCTCATTTTGGCTGGCATTGGCATGAAGAGTAGCGGCACGATGCACGGCAGCATGCGGCCGATCGCGTGCCGATGCGTCGGCTGAGCGAGGACTTCCTGCCATCTTGCGGCAGGCCGTGGAACGGATCAGCGCGTTTCTGGCTGCCAGCCCGGGCATGCCGTGCCGTAGTCAGAAGCAGGCCTTGCCCCGCTCAAGGGCAGCAATCCTGCGGAAGTAGCTGGCGCTGAAGCCTCTCTGCAAATCCGTGGCGCTTGTAGCGTCCGCATCCCGGATAGACCGTTGCGGCTCGCATTCCTGCCAGAGCCTCGCGGACGGGGCGTGTGGTCACCAGCATGCGACCGCGATGGCAGGCGCCCGGTTCGCGCGCAGCGATGCAACGTAAAAGGCCCCGCGGCGCGAGCCGCGGGGCCTTTCTTGTATTCATGTCTTGCGCGAGCCATGGCTGGAGCGGGCCGGTGTCCTGCGCTGG
>NZ_JCBANH010000048.1:0-44369 GCF_059760925.1 Achromobacter sp. 1011791174 | reverse complement strand
GTGGGCGGCGGCTGGCGCCTGGGCGGCGCGTTCGGCTACACCGATGCCCGCCTGAGCGCGCGGGACCGCGCCGCCAGCGCCAAGATCGGCAGCTACACGGCTACGCTATACGGCGGCAAGGGCTATGCGCTGGGCGCGGGCACGCTGAACCTCACGTTCGGCGGCGCCTACAGCTGGCACGACATCGATTCGCGCCGGCAGGTGCGCTACGGCAGCCTGGACCAGAAGCTGACCGCCGGCTACCACGCCAGCACCACGCAGCTCTTCGCCGAGACGGGTTATGCGATGAAGCTGGGCGATGCGGTGGCGGTCGAGCCGTTCGCGGGCCTGGCCTGGAGCGATCTGCGTGTGCGGGGGTTCAATGAATCGGGCGGCTCGGCGGCGCTGTCGGGCCAGGCGCAGAAGCAGCGCCTGACCACCAGCCTGGCGGGCGTGCGCGGCCAGTGGCAGCCCGAGGGCACTGCCATCGCATTGCGCGGCATGCTGGGTTGGCGTCATGCGTTTGGCGGCCTGCGGCCCTCGGCCACGCTGGCCTTCGACCAGGGGCCGGCATTCAGCGTGGCGGGCGCGCCGATCGCGCGCGACGCGGCGCGGGTGGAGCTGGGGGCGGACCTGGTGGTGGTCCGCAACCTGACGGCGGGATTGAGCTACGCCGGCGAGTTCGGCGGCGGCAGCCGCCAGCACACGGGCTCGCTGGACCTGCGCTGGCGGTTCTGACGCACCGAAGCGCGTCGCCGGCGCCGGGCAAGGCGTCGATGGGTCGTCCCGGGCGGCCAGGGGGAATTTCGTGCGGGTGTCTCTGCGGGACAGCCGCTAGCCCAGATGCTCCACGTTGCCGCAGACCGAGATGCTCTGGCCGCTGATCATCGCGCCTTCGTCCGAGCACAGGAAGGCGACCTGGTTGGCCACGTCCTCGGGCTGCGTCATGCGGCGCAGCGACACGCTGGACACCAGCTGCGCGCGCATCGCGTCGTTGCTGACGCCGCCGGCGGCGGCGCGCGCGGCGATGACGCGCTCGACCCGCTCGCCGGCCACCACGCCGGGCAGCACGGAATTGACGCGGATGTTGGACGGGCCCAGCTCCATGGCCCAGGTCTGCGTCAGGCCGGCCAGCCCGAACTTGCTGGCGCTGTACGGCGTGCGCAGCGAGAAGCCGAGCCGGCCCGCCACCGACGAGATATTGATGATGGCGCCGCCGCCGGCCGCGCGCAGCAGCGGCACCGCGCCGCGCGCGCACAGGAAGGCGCCGGTCAGGTTGACTTCCAGCGTCTGGCGCCAGGCGTCCAGCGTGGTGTCCTCCAGCCGGCTGGTGGGGCCGGCCACGCCGGCGTTGTTGACCAGCGCGTCGAGCCTGCCCCATCTTTCGGCCAGGTCGCGGTACAGGTCCAGCACCTGCGCTTCGGACGACACGTCGGCCACGCTCACGCTCAGGTTCGGATGGCTGCCGGCCAGGGCGCGGCAGGCGTCGGCGTCCACGTCGCAGGCATGCACGCGGGCGCCGGACGCCAGGAACTTGCGCACGATCGCCAGGCCGATGCCGTTGGCGCCGGCGGTGACGAGGATGTGCTTGTCTTGCAGGGATAGGCTCATGGGAATCTCAGGTTGCGTGTGGCGGGGCGCGCTCAAGCGGCGAACTCGGGCCGGGGGCCGTCCGTGCGCGGCAGGCCCATGATCTGGCGCGCTTCCGCCGGCGTGGCCGGCTCCATGTCCAGCTCGCGGATGATGCGCACGATGCGCTCGGTCAGCTGCACATTGGTGGCCAGTTCGCCGTGGCGGTAGTACAGGTTGTCTTCCAGGCCGACGCGGGCGTGGCCGCCCAGCAGCAGCGCGCTGATATTGGCCTCCAGCTGCGACGGGCCGATGCCGCTGACGCAGAACACGCTGTTCTTGGGCAGCAGGTCCACCATCATCTGCAGGTGGCGCGGCGAGAAGGGCATGGCGTTCTGGAAGTTGCGGTGCACGTTCATGACCAGGTTGATGAAGGGCGGGCCGTCGTCCAGCCCTTCTTCGATCAGCGTGGTGGCGTCCTGGATGATGTGGGTGGGGCTGAACACCTCCCACTCGGGCTTGATGCCACGCGCCTTCATGCCGGCGGCCAGCTCGCGCGCCTTGCTCAGCGGCGTGTTCATCAGGTATTCGCGGTCGCCGAAGGCCAGGTTCAGCGTGGTGGCGTCCAGCGTGCACATCTCGGCGCCGGCGTCCATGCCCTTGAGCCGTTCCTCCCAGGCGATCTCCCAGTTGCCGGGCGAGGTCTCGCGGATCATGTCGCCATGCACGCCGCCGCCGGTGGAATTGTTCAGCACGATGTCGCAGCGCTCGCGGATGCGCTGGTTCATGTCGCGGTAGATGGCCGCGTCGCAGGTGGCCTGGTCGTCGGGCCGGCGCGCGTGTAGCGCGACCACGCTGGCGCCGGCGTTGTAGCAGCGGTAGACGTCTTCGGCGATTTCGGCCGGCTGGGTGGGCAGGTGGGGGTTCTGGCTCTTGAAGGCCATGCCCCCGGTGGGGGCGATGGTCACGATCACTTTGCGTTTTGCCATGGCTGGTCTCTTGAGTGTCGGGCGCGGCTTATTTCCACAGCGCGCAGCGACTTTCCGATTGCTTGGTGAAGGCTTCGTTGCCGTCGATGGTCTGCACCACGTTGAAGTAGTCCCAGGGTTCCTTGGACTGTTCCGGCGTCTTGACCTGAAGCAGGTACATGTCGTGGACCACGCGCCCGTCCGGGCGCACCACGCCGTCCTTCAGGTACAGGTCGTTGAGCTTGTTGGCGCGCAGATAGGCCAGCACCTTGTCGGCGTCGTCGGTGCCGGTGGCCTTGACGGCGCGCAGGTATTGCAGCGCGGCGGAATAGTCGGCGGCCTGCAGCGACGAGGGCATGCTCTTGTGCCGCTTGAAGAATTCGCGGCTCCAGGCGCGGGCGGCGTCCGAGCTGTTCCAGTACCAGCTGTCGGTCAGGTACATGCCCTGCGTGGCCGGCAGGCCCATGGCGTGGATGTCGTTGATGAACATGATCAGGCCGGCCAGCTTCATGGTCTTGGTCAGGCCGAATTCGTTGGCCGCCTTGATCGCGTTGGTGGCGTCGGCGCCGGCGTTGGCCAGGGCCAGGATCTCGGCCTTGCTGCTTTGCGCCTGCAGCAGGAAAGAGGAGAAGTCGCTGGACGACAGCGGATGCTTGACCGAGCCCAGCACCTTGCCGCCGCCGGCCTGCACCACGCTGGTGGTGTCGGCCTGCAGCGCCGCGCCGAAGGCGTAGTCGGCCGTCAGGAAGTACCAGCTCTTGCCGCCGGCCTTGACCACCGCGTCGCCGGTGCCGCGCGCCAGCGCCACGGTGTCGTAGGCATAGTTCAGCGTATAGGGCGTGCACTGCTCGTTGGTCAGCGCCGGCGCGCCGGCGCCGACCACGATAATCGGTTTCTTCTTGTCGGCGGCCACGCGCGACATGGCCAGCGCGGCGCTGGAGTTGGTGCCGCCGATCAGCATGTCCAGGCCCTTCTGGTCGAACCACTCGCGCGCCTTGGCCGAGGCGATGTCGGCCTTGTTCTGGTGGTCGGCGGTGATCAGCTCGATCTTTCGGCCGTCGATCGAGCCGCCCATTTCCTCGATGGCCATGCGGATGGCCTCGACGCCGCCTGGGCCGTCGGGGCCCGAGTACACGCCCGACAGGTCGGTGATGAAACCGATCCGGATGACGTCGTCCGAGAACTGCGCCTGGGCGGCGCCGGAACCGACGGACAAGGCGGCGCCGCACAGGGCGGCGGACAAGGCGCGCGACATTGACAACATTCCAGTCTCCTCTTATGTTTTTTGACCCGATGGGCTCTCTTATTCTGTGGCCGGGTCTGTCGCGCGGACAGTCACCATGGTGACAAAGAATCCTAGGGTTTACCTGGACGCGGCCACGCAGCCGGCAATGAGGACACCATGCGCACAGCGCCTGCGAGTACAGGGGAAGGACCGTCGAGCGCGCGCGGGCGGCAGGCGCAGGGCGCGGTGGACCGGATGCTGGACGTGGTGCCCTGGTACAACGGCCTGCCGGCGCCGGAGCGCGCCGAGATTCGCGCCGGCCTGCGGCTGGTGTCGCTGCGCAAGGGCGAGTACCTGTTCCGCATGGGCGCGCGCTCGCCCGGCTGGTACGGCGTGGTCGACGGGCTGGTGAAATGGTCCTCGCCCGGCATCGACGGCAAGACCCTGTCGCTGGCGGGTTTCAGCACCGGCAGCTGGTTCGGCGAGGCCACCATGCTGCGCGCCGCGCCTTTCGATTACGAAGTGGTCGCCCTGCGGCCGAGCCGCGTGGTGATCCTGCCGCGCGATATCTGCGAACGGCTGTGGAACCACAACATCGCGTTCACCCAGGCGCTCATGATGCACCTGGCGCAGCGGGTGGACTGGCTGATGGCCAGCTACAGCGGCAACGTGCTGCTGGACGTGGACACCATGGTGGCGCGGGCCGTCGCCGCGCAGCTGGCGGCGGAGTCGCATTCGGGCACCAATGGGCGGTTGAAGATATCGCAGGAGGAAATCGCCAGCCTGTGCGGCGTCTCGCGCCAGCGCTGCAACGCCGCGCTCACGCGGCTGGCGCGCGGCGGCGTGCTGCAGACGCGCTATGGCGGGCTGACCATTCTGGACAGCGAGGCCCTGCATGAGCACGCCAAGCTCAAGGGCGACGCCGCGCCCGAGCGCGAGCCGGACGCCTGAGCGGTCGCCTCCGGCGTTCGCGGCGAGCTTATCGGCCTGTCGCCGGTTGCGCGTCGGGCCCCTGGCCGTCCGGCGCGGCGGCGCTCCAGGCGGGCGGCGCGGGCAGTAGCGGCGGCTGGTCATCGCGCCAGATGTGCCAGGCCGACGTCATCGTCATGCCGCCCACGCTGATCGTCATGTTTTCCAGGGCCTCGACGGTCGCGCCATCTCGGGTCGAGATCACGAAGCGCATGGCGCGCTGCTTTTCTGCGTCGCGGATGCGGGCCCATTGCGCGTCCGTCAGCGATTTCGCCCGTTCGCCCAGGGTAGCGACCATGGCGTCGATCGTGGCGCGCTGCGATTGGCGGAAGGCGTCCTGGTCATAGGCCAGGCGCGCGCTGAAGGTAGCGCGCCGGCTGGCCGGGTCGTAGGCGTCCAGCCGCCATGTCGTGGCGGTGGCGATGCGAACGCCCCGGATGTCTTCGCTGCCCGGCACGGTCCACTCCTGGCCGATGGCGAAGGCCGAGGCCTGCGAGGATTGCGCCAGCGCGAGCGTCGCGCTTTCGGGCGCCAGCACGCCGACGATGGCCAGCGGGTTGGCCTTGATCGTTGCCAGCGCGCGCCGGGCGGCGCTGTCCGGCGGCGCGACGGCTCCGCCCGGTCCGGTCGCGGCCAGGGTCCGTTCCAGCGTGGCGATGATCGCGTCGGCGCCGGGCACGGCCGTGGGCGTGCCGGTCGGATCGGTGTCGATCTCCAGCTGGCGCAGGCCATAGGCGGCCAAGGTGCCGCCGTACAGGGCATTGAGCGGATAGGCGCCGGCGCCGCCCGTGGCATCGGCGGGCAGGTCGGCGGACAGGTCCCAGCGCATCCGCAGCCCGGTCTCATCCCGTGTCAGCACGGTCGCCGACAGCAGGAAATCCCCGCGCATGACCACCGGCGCGGCGACCGGCGCGCCCGGCCAGGATGACATGTCCGTCTCGGTCGTCTTCTGGACGCGGTAGCGGTATTGCGCGCCGGCCCGGGCTTCATAGTCGGGAATGTCGACGCGTTCGGCCGCCAGGACCGGGACGGCGCAGAGCGCGGCCGCCATCAGGCATGTCAGCCGGCCTGGCGGGATCTTTTGGGGTGACAGGCGCGCCATGGCGTCACGCCGCACGCCGCGTGTACGCGGCGCTCCTGGCCAGCGCGATGACCGCCAGCGCCAGCGGAATGAACGAGACCCACAGCACCGTGCGCCAGTCGTAGGCGGCCAGCAGGCCGCCCGACGCGAACGAGCCGACCGCCATGATGCCGAAGATGATGAAGTCGTTCAGCGACTGCACCTTGGTCCTTTCCTCGGGGCGATGGCATTCCAGCACCAGGGCCGATGCGCCCACGAAGCCGAAGTTCCAGCCCACGCCCAGCAGCACCAGGGTGACCCAGAAATGCGCCACGTCCAGGCCCATCAGGCCGATCGCCGCCGAGATCCCGGTCAGCGCCAGGCCGACGCTGACCATGCGGCCGGCGCCGAAGCGCATGATCAGCCGGCCCGTGAAGAAGCTCGGGGCGTACATGGCGATCACGTGCCATTGCAGGCCCAGGTTCGCGTCTTCCTGGGAGTGGCCGCAAAGATGCATCGCCAGCGGGGCGGCCGTCATCAGGAAGTTCATCAGCAGGTAGGAGACGGCGCCGCAGACCACCGCGGTGACGAAGCGCGGCTGGCGCGCGATGACGGCCAGCGGCCGGCCGCCGGCGGCTTCGGCCGGGCCGGGCATGGGCAGGCGCACGCCCAGCAGCACCAGCGCCGACGCCGCCGCGACCGCCGCCTGCACGATGAAGGTGGCGGCGAACATGTGAGCGGGCCACAGGTACATGGTGTGCGTGACCAGCTGCGGCCCGACCACGCCGGCCAGCACGCCGCCGCCCATGACGAAGGACAGGGCGCGGGCGCGCCGCGCGGGCGACACGCCGTCGGCGGCGGCGAAGCGGAACGACAGCACCACGGCCGCGTAGGCGCCGCCGAAGAAGGTTCCCAGGCAGAACAGCCAGAACGATCCCAGGACCACGGCGAGGGCGGCCAATAGGCCGACCAGCACGCCGCAGCCGGTGCCGGCCAGGAAGGCGGCGCGGCGGCCATGGCGCCGGGCGATGGCGCCCGCCGGCAGGATGCAGGCGGCCATGCCGACCACGAAGATGGACAGGGGCAGGGTGGCCAGGGCCTTGTCCGGCGCCAGCATGTTGCCCACGATGGAGCCGGTGGCGTAGACCACGACGGCATTGGCGCCGGCCAGCGCCTGGGCGATGGTCAGGCGGGCGATATTGCCGCGCTGCTCGCGCGGGGAAAGCTCGGCGGCGGGCGCCGTGGTTGCACTGATAGACAAGATGCCCCTCGTTGAGTCGGTCCGGCGCGCCAGGCGGCGCGTCGGAGGATCGCGGGCTGCCCTCGGGCGCCGCGCTTGTCCTGGGAATGTAGCCTGTTTGCGCCCGGCCGCCCGTGGCGGCCTAAGACCAAAGTCCGATGCGCGGCCCGCCGCCGCCTGTTACCTGTATGGCATGCGGATTTGTCCTCCCGTCGCGGGCGCGGAGGGGTTGCACGCATGTACGACGGGAGGCTGGCGCCGTGTCCGGATTATTGACCCGCTGGTTGGCAATTGCTAAATTTTTCCGCGCATCCCCAGCCCGGCAGCCGCCGTGGCCATCGCCGTTGCCTTTCCCCTATTTTCCCGAACGGGGTCGCGTCCGGGATCCTCACAGGCTCGCGCCGCCCTCGTTCATGGATCCAACTTCCGAAACCCTGGCCGCTGCGTTTCCCGACGGTTCGCGCGTCCGGGCGGTGCAGGTGGCCGTGCTGCGCCGCAGCTTCCCCTTTGCCCTGTCGGGCTCGGTCATCGTCGCCTGTTTCAGCGCCTATGCCCTGTATGGCATCCTGCCGGACCGCGAGTTGGTGCCATGGATCGCTGTGATGCTGCTGGTGGCCGCCCTGCGCTGCGCCGCCATGCTGGCCTACGATCGCCATCAGGCGCGGCCGGACGCGGCCGAACGCTGGCTGCGCCGGATGTTCCTGGGCAATCTCGCCTCGGGCATGCTGTGGGGGCCACCGATCGCCTACTGGAGTTTCTTCCTGCCCGTCGAGTACCAGCTGTTCTGCATCGTGATCCTGATCGGGCTGGGCACGGGGGCGATCTATTCCAACTACATCGTCCTGCCGGTCGTCTACGCCTTCGAGATCCCGGCGCTCGCGCCGCCCTTCATCGCGCTGGCGGCGCAGCCTTCGCCGCTGCACATCGCCATGGTGGCGAGCGGAGTCGCCTATGTGGCCTCCACGCTGGCGTTCACGCACCACATGCATCGCACGCACCTGGACGCCCTGCGGCTGGGCTACGAGAACCTGGCGCTGCTGGAGCAGGTGCGGCGCGAGAAGGAGGCGGCCGAGCGCAGCAACCTGGAAAAATCGCGCTTCCTGGCCGCCGCCAGCCATGACCTGCGCCAGCCCGTGCACGCGGTCAGCCTGTTCCTGGGCCTGCTGACCAACGAGAAACTCACCGCGCATGGCCGCTACCTGGTGGACAACATCGCCAGCGCGACGGCGGCGATGGGACATCTGTTCGATGCCTTGCTCAATATCTCCAGGCTGGACGCCGGCGTGATCGAGCCCCGGCGCAAGTGGTTCCCGCTCAATCCGCTGCTGGAGCAGTTGCGGGCCGAGTATGCGCCGCAGGCGGTGCAGAAAGGCTTGTCGCTGCGGGTCAGGCCCAGCAAGGCGGTGGTGAATTCGGATCCGGTGCTGCTGGAGCGCATCCTGCGCAATCTCATCAGCAACGCCATCGCGCATACCCGGCGCGGCGGCGTGCTGGTCGGCTGCCGGCATCGGCGCGGCGGCGTGCGCATCCTGGTCTGCGATACCGGGCCGGGCATCCCGCCGTCCGAACAGGAGCGGGTGTTCTGGGAGTTCCACCAGCTGAACAACCCGGAGCGGGATCGCAGCAAGGGGCTGGGACTGGGGCTGGCCATCGTGCGGCGCACCGCCGCGCTGCTGGACCATCCGCTGGTCCTGGCATCGCAGGAGGGGCGCGGCACCCTGTTCTCGCTGGGCCTGGAGACGCGCTCCGCCGAGGAGGCGCTGGCCGCGACGCCGCCGGCGCCCGAGCCCGCGCCGCCAGCGCCCGCCGCCGGCGACGCGATCCCGGACCACGGGCGCGGGCGGATGGTGCTGGTGGTCGACGACGATGCGCAGAACCTGGCCGGCCTGACCTTGCTGCTGGAAAGCTGGGGCTACCGCGTCGTGGGCGCCGCCAGCGGCGACGCCTTGTTTGCCAAGGTGGTGCACGAGCCCGAGCGGCCCGCCCTGATCATCAGCGACTACCGTCTGCGCGAACACGAAACCGGCATACATGTGATCGAGCGGCTGCGCGAGGAATACAGCGATCCGCCGATTCCCGCGCTGCTGGTCAGCGGCGACACCGATCCGGGCCGCCTGATCGAGGCGGCCGACAGAAACATCCCCCTGCTGCACAAGCCGGTGGAGGTCGAGGACTTGCGCGCGCATGTGACCGCGTTGCTGCATCGGCCACGGCAGACAGATTCCGAGGATTCCTTTCCATGACCGCAGTACTCCTGATCGACGACCACGCCATGTTCCGCGAAGCCTTGCTGCTGAGCCTCTCGCAGGCGCTGCCCGGCGTCACGGTCCATCCGGCGTCCAACGGCGCGGAGGCGCTCGCGGTCCTGCAGGCGCAGCCGCAGATCGGCAGCGTGATCATGGACTACTACCTGCCCGACCTGGGCGGCAGCGCGCTGCTCAAGCGCCTGAAGCAGTTGCGCCCGGGCATCCGCGTACTGGTGCTGAGCGCGTCCGAGGATCCCGACGACCGCGAGCGGGTCATGGTGGCGGGGGCGCAGGGCTTTCTGCACAAATCGGCCGACTGCCGCGCGCTGCTGGACGCGCTGGAGCAGATCGGCCAGCCGCCACGCGCCGACCTGGCGCCGGCGGCGGCGCCGCGCAAGCCGCCCGCGCCGATGCCGGCGCCGGTGGACGACATGGCCCTGCTCAGCGCCTTGACGCCGCGCCAGGGCGAGGTGTTGCGGCTGATGTGCGACGGCCTGCGCAACCGCGAGATCTCCGAACGCCTCAGCATGACCGAGAAGACCGTGAAGACCCACGTCACCGCCATCCTGGCGACGCTGGGCGTGGTCAACCGGACCCAGGCCACGCTGGTCGCGCGGCGCGGCGGATTGTTGGGCAAGCCCAGGTGAGCGCCGGCGGCGCTAGAAATCCCGGGCCATTTCGACCGCCTGCGCCTTGGCCCGCTCGATGGCTTGCGGCGCGCCGGCGTCCCAGGTGTGTTCGGCCATGACACGGCGGACCTCGCCCACGCCGATGAACTTCAGCCAGAACTCCAGATAGGCGGCCTGGTGCTCGAAGCCGGGGCTGCCGGCGCCCGCGCTGGGATCATGGCTTTGGCCGCGAGCGCAGACGAGCAAGGCCCGCGGAATGTTCAGCAGGGGCCCATAGGACTGGCCGTCGAACGTGAACAGCATGTTGCGCTGGCTCGCCAGGTCGATCAGCTGCTTGAGCTTGTACGGAAAGCCGAAGTTCCACATCGGCACGCCCAGCACGATCCGGTCTGTCTGCTGGAAACGCCGCGCCAGCGACTCGATCCGCTCCCAGGCCGACGCCTCGTCCGCGTCCAGCGGCGTCCCGGACACGCGCTTGTACTTCGCGCCAATGGTGCGGCTGTCGAATTCGGGAAGGTCCTCTTCCCAGACGTTGAGCGTATCGATTTCGAGCGTGGCGTGCGTTTGGGCGCAGGCGTCCAGGAATGCATGGGCGATCGCGATGGAGGCGGACTGCGGGCCGCGCGGGGAAGAGACGATATGCAATAAACGCATGGCGTTGGATCTGGATCGGACGGTGTGCCGTCGGGACGCTGGTTGCGCGCGACGACGGAGTGTTTAATGATTGCAATTGCAATCATATGGCGCAGTGTATTCCGCTTGCGCGTCGCATGGCAACAGATCGGATTGGCGTGATGGTCAGTCGCCGCGCTGGCCGCCGTGCTTTTCGGCCAGCGCGAGCGCCGCCAGCGATTTCAGCATGACGGCGGTGACGCCCCAGATGTCCTGCTGCTGCCCCGCCCAGTACCAGGCGCCTGAGCGCTCTCCGTCGGCATACTGCCGGGGCAGCGCGGGATCCAGCAGCGCGCTGAACGGGAATTCGAAGATCTCCGCGACTTCGGCGGGAGCCGCTTCCCAGGCGGCCGTGTCGGGCACGATGCCGATCACCGGGAAGATGGCGTGATTGCGCTTGCGGGTCCGGTGCAAGGGCAGGCAGCCCAGCAGCCGGACCGCATCGGGGGCCAGGCGGATTTCCTCGAATGCCTCGCGCAGCGCGGTCTCGCCCACGCTGCCGTCGGATGCCATCGGGCGTCCGCCGGGGAAGCTGACATGGGATGAGTATTCGCTCAGGCCCGACGAACGCTTGGTGAGCAGGATGGTCGGCTCGCGCCGCGCCACGATCGCCACCAGCACGGCGGAGAGTTTCCATTGCCCGTCCAGGTCCGTCAGATGTTGTTGGGCGGCGGGCCAGTCCGTCGACGCCGGGATGCGCAGGTCCGCCACGCCGCGCGCGATGGCTTGCAGGACGGGAAGGGAGCGGTCGCCGCCGGTCGGCATTGCCGTGATCGGATGGCTGGCATTCCAGGCTTTGTCGTCGCGTTTCACGCTGTCCTCCCGCGTTGAGGCCGGGCCCGCGGATCCAAACCGGCGCCGGCTTGGGCCGGGAGCGCCGAGGACCGCGCAGGGCTGCGCTTGAGTATAGGTCCGCGCGCGGGTTCGCCGTGGCTCGAATACAGGCGGGGAAAGCGGGGCGTCCGCGTCGCGGCGCTGCTGCGCCGCGTTTTTCCCGACTTGCGCCTGGGGCTGTGAGCGCTTCGCTTATGCCGGGACAGGCCGGTTCTGCTCGCGCCATCGCTCGCTCTCGGGCGTGCCGGGCACGGGCGGGCGCTGGTCCTGGATGGTCCACAGGCTGAACGGCGTCTCGTCGATGTGGATTTCCCAGCGCAGTCCGCGCTCGGCGATATAGGGCGCCAGCAGCCTGCCCACGGCGCCCAGGAAGCGCCGTTTTATCTCGTCCTCGTGTATCTGCCGGGCGATATGGTCGACCGAGATGCGCACGAAATCGTCGGCGCGTTGCCCGCCGATGAAAAAGGACGCCTTGGGCACGGGCTGGAACACCAGGCCGACATAGAACTTCGGCAGGTCGGTGTAGAGGGCGGTGACGCGTTCGGCGATAGCCTGCTTGTCGTCGTCGGAGAAGGCGTTTTCGGGGTGGTAGATTTTCCAGAGCGGCATGGGGATGCTCCTGCGGGTGTGGTTGGGGGATGGGAACGTCAGGCCGAGGCCACGCCGTAGCGCGCGGCCGGCTCGCCGCTGTGTGTCAGCGCCTTGACCAGCGCGCCGCGCGCCGCTTCCAGGCCGCTCCAGCCGGCCGGATCGGACAGGGTGGGAAAGCAGACCCGCTCGCCCTGGTCGAGCGCGCGCAGCGCCGTGGCGACCAGCGTGTCGGCCTCCATGAACAGGTGGTCGGGAAAGGGCGCGGGCTTGCCGCCGAAGAACTCGGAGCGGACCATGCCGGGCATCACCGCCTGCACGGTGACGCCGGCCGGCTCCAGCTCGGCCTGCAGCGCGCGGCTGAAATTCAGCACATAGGCCTTGGAGGCGCTGTAGCCGGACGCGCCGGGCACCGGCATCAGGGCCAGTATCGAACCGATATTGACGATGACGCCGCGCTGGCGCCGCGCGAAGGCGCGGGCGGCCGCCAGGGACAGCCGGGTCAGCGCCAGCACGTTCACCTTGACCATCCGGTCGACGGCATCCGTGTCGGCCGTCGCGCCCGGTCCCAGCGCGCCCAGGCCGGCGCAGTTCACCAGCATGGCGATGTCTTCCCTGGTCGACAGCGCCTCTTCCAGCCGGAGCAGGTCTTGCGGGTTGGCGAGATCGGCGGGCCAGGCCTCGACCTTGCATCCATGGGCCGCGCGCAGCTGCTGCGCCAGCGCGTCGAGGCGGTCCTGGCGGCGCGCGCTCAGGATCAGGTCATGGCCGCGCGCCGCCAGTTGGCGGGCGTAGGCGGCGCCGATGCCGGACGAGGCGCCGGTCACCAGCGCGGTGCCTGCTTCGATGTTCATGGGGATCTCCTTTGAATCGTGGTGGCGAGGTTTTAAGTACAATTATTGACTTCAATTATTGAAGTTGTAAAGTGACGACCTGCCGCCAGGCACTTGAGCGATTCCAGCGCGGTTGCGATACTGGCGGCGATTGCCATACGACATGAAGGGAAAACGATGCGCGCCAAGAGTTTTGAAGGCATGGCCTGCTCCATCGCCATGGTGCTGGACGCCGTGGGCGACCGCTGGGCCATGCTGGTCCTGCGGGATCTGGTGCTGGGCCTGCGGCGCTACGACGATCTGCGCCGGTCCACCGGCATCACCAACGCCACGCTGGCCGACCGTTTGAAGCTGCTGGAGCAGAACGGCCTGATCGAGCGCTCGCTGTACCAGAGCGCGCCGGAACGCTACGAATACCTGCCCACGGCCAAGGGCCTGGACGTGGCGCTGGTGCTGCAGGCGCTGGTCCAGGTCGGCGACAAATGGCGGGCGCAGGAGTCCGAGGAGCCGCCGCTGTGCATCGTCAGCGCGCAGACCGGCGGGCGCGTGCGGCTGGGATTGGTGGACGAGGGCAGCGGCGCGCCGGTGCCCTACCAGGATCTGAGGGTGGAGGCCGGCCCCGGCGCGGATGACCTGATGCGCTGGCGCCTGGCCAGGCGGAAGGAATAGACGGCGCGCCGGCCTGATCAGTCCGCGCCGGCGGGGACGCGGCCGCGCATGGCGGGCGCGGCCATGGCGCGCCAGGCGAACGCCAGCGACGCCAGGAACAGCGCCGCGCCGGCGCCCATGTCCGCGGCCGCGCCGTAGTGATTGACCAGCTGGCCGCCCAGGGCGGAACCGATCGCGATCGAACTCTGCACGCAGGTCACGAACAGGGCCGCGCCGCCTTCCAGCTCGTCGCCCGCCAGCCGCATGATCCACAGCTGCAGGCATAGCGGCAGGGCGCCGAACGCCGCGCCCCAGACCAGCAGGCAGAACAGCGCCACGGCGGAGGACGAACCGGCCACGCAGAGCAGCGCGAGCGCCGAGGTCGCGGCGGCCAGCACCACGGCCAGCGTGCCGCGCAGCGTACGGTCGGCGCCCATGCCGCCCAGCAGGCTGCCGATGACGCCGGCGCCGCCATACACCAGCAGGGCCAGGGTAATGAAATAGCCGCTCGCGGCCGTCACGTCGGACAGATAGGGTTCGACGTAGGTGTAGGTCGCGAACTGCGTGCCCTTGGCCAGCACGGTGATGAGCAGCGCCTGCATGATCGCCGGCCGCGCCGCCAGGCGGAACAGCTGGCGGGCGCTGATGCGCGTCGCCTGCGTCACGGTGGGCAGGCTGACATACTGGACCGCATAGGCCAGCGCCGAGACGACGCTGGCGGCCGCGAACGCATTGCGCCAGCCCTGTTCCTGGCCGATCAGCGTGCCCAGCGGCACGCCGAGCACGATGCCGACCGAGATGCCGGCGTAGACCACCGATGTGGCTCGGGCTTCCGATCCGGCCGGCGCCAGTCGGTTGGCCGTGCTGGCGCCCAGGCTCCAGAAGCCGCCCACCGCGATGCCGAGCAGCACGCGCGCGGCCAGCATGGCCGGCAGGCCCGTGGCCGTCATGGACAGCAGGTTCGACAGGGTCAGCAGCAGGCTGAGCGCGAGCAGCACCTGCCGGCGGTCGCGCTGCCCCGCCAGGATGGTCAGGGTGGGCGCCGATATCGCCGCCAGCAGGCCGGACGCCGCCACCAGCAGGCCCGCCGTGCCGACGGAGATGCCCAGGTCGGTGGCCATCGCGTTGAGCAGGCCCACGGGCAGGAACTCCGCGCTGACCAGGCTGAAGCTGCTGACGGCGATGGAAAACACCGCCGGCCGGGGTTTCCTGGCGCGGGCGGCGGGCTGGGCGTTGTCGTTCATGGAGGTTCCGTATCGGGTGGGCGGCGCACAGGCACCGTTCGCCCACTCTATCGGCCCCGCCCATGCGGAAAAAGCGCCGCCCGTGGAAGGATCATCCACGTCCATGGATAGTGCGCGCGGCCGGCGGAGCGCGCAGCGAGCGCGCCTCTCAGCCGAACCGGCTGGCGAGCCAGTCGAGGAAGACGCGCAGCCGCGCGCTGGGATGCCGGTTGGGCGGATAGACCGCATGGAACGCGGCGGCGGGACGCGTCCAGTCGGGCAGGATCTCCACCAGTTCACCCGCGTCCAGGCTGCGCTGCACGAAGGGGCGCAGGTGCTGTCCGATGCCCAGGCCTGCCAGCAGCAGGCGCGTCAGCCCATCGCCGTTGTTGACGGAGAACGCGCAGTCGCCGGCTTCATGGCGTTCGCCGTCGCGTTCGAACAGCAGCGGCTGCAGCTTGCCGGTGGCCGCCGAGAAATGGCCGATCAGCGCATGTCCTTGCGCCAGGCCAGCGGGCGACCCGGGGATGCCCTTGCGGTTCAGGTAGGCGGGCGACGCGCAGGTCACATAGCCGAACTCGGCGATGCGCCGCGCCACCAGGCCCAGGTCGCGCAGCTCGCCCGCGCGGATGGCGCAGTCCACGCCTTCGCCCACGATGTTGACGGGCCGGTCGTCGATGCCGATGGCCAGTGTCACGTCGGGGTACTGCTGATGGAAGTCCGGCAGCGCCGGTATCAG
The DNA here is from genome assembly GCF_059760925.1 of Achromobacter sp. 1011791174. NCBI lineage: Bacteria > Pseudomonadati > Pseudomonadota > Betaproteobacteria > Burkholderiales > Alcaligenaceae > Achromobacter > Achromobacter sp. 1011791174. The sequence goes on along the minus strand of NZ_JCBANH010000048.1, from coordinate 28,947 downwards.
CAGGCAATTGGCGAAGGAGGTCGGCGCGTCGATGCGCACATGGCCGCGCGGCTTGAGCTTGCGGCCTCGCACCGCGCCGTCGGCCGCGTCCAGCTCGACCACCAGGCGCGCGGCGGATTGGTAATACTCCTGGCCTTCCGCCGTGACGGAAAGCCGGCGCGTGGTCCGGTGCATCAGCTGCACCCCCAGATGCGCTTCCAGGTCGGCGATCAGCTTGCTGACCGTTGAGCGCGGCACGCCTAGCTGGTCCGCGGCATGGCCGAAGGTGCCGGTTTCCACCACGCGCAGGAAGGCGCGCATTGCCAGGAGCTGGTTCATCGCGATTGCCGCGTCGCCTGCCGTCAGCGTCTATTGCGCCGACCAGGACCCGGGCTGGTCCACCGGGCGGGGCAGATAGCCTTCCAGCGTGTCGGCGATCCAGCCGGGATCGATGTAGTTCCAGCTGGATTCGATCACCCAGGCCAGGCATTCCTCGGGACCGCCATTGAGATACGGCGGCGGCGAGACCGGCTTGAACACCGTGGGCAGCTTGTCCTGCAGCGACAGGTCATTCAGCACGAAGCCCAGTTCCTGCACCACGCGCCATGCCAGCGGATCGGCGATGTCGATGGTGAGCTTGACCCACCAGTAGGCGTCGGGGGTGACTTCGGAGGACAGCACGCGCACGCCGGGCACGCGGTCCAGATACGCCGTCAGGCGCGGCAGGTTGGCATGCAGGGGGCGAGGGTCGATCGTGTCGATCGGAGGCGTGACGTTCTCGAGCTTGCGGACCAGGTGCGCGTGGAGCGTGCGCTTGGCATCCTGGGCCTCGCGTTCCAGCGCCTTGTGCAGCTTGCCGGGCAGGGTCAGTTCCATCGGTGTCCATCCTGAAGTCATCCGGCGGTGATAGTACACGGGCTCGCCCGGCCGGCGCGGCAGGCCGGGCGCGGTCGCGTTCAGGCGTCCGGCCGGTTGATCTGGTCCTCGGCGATGATCTCCGCGACCAGCGTGCGGCCCGGCCCTTGCAGGAAGTACTCGGGCTCGTCGGGCTCGCGCAGTTTCAGGTAGGCGTTCTCGCCGATCTGCATGGTGTGGCCGGCGTCCATCTCGGCGCCGCTCTGGAGCAGATAGGCCATGATGTTGTTGAAGATGTTCGAGTAGAACTCGCCCTGGTGATGCCCCTCGGCCAGCGCGGCGAAGTCGGGCAGGCCGAAGCGGTCGGCGCCGTAGGTCCGCATCCACACGCCTTCGGTGCCTTCCACCTCGTACTTCACGAAGCCGCAGTACAGCATGGTCAGCGGCAGCGAGCGCAGCAGCTCCAGGCTCTCGTCGCCGAGCGAGGCGCGCGTGAACACGCCGGCCGGCAGCGACGTGTGGGCATGCTCGTTCATGACGGCGACGCCGCCGGCCTCGGCCAGCGCGCCCGCCACCGCGGCCACGGCCACGTATTGCTCCAGCGGATCTGCATCGTGGCCGGTGTAGTACAGCAGCACATGGCTGGCGTGCGCGCGCACCTCGGCCTTGACCTCGGCGGGGTAGTGCGCCGGCGCCACGCAGACCTCGACCGTGGCCTCGGGCAGCGGCGCGTTGAAGCCGACCATGCGGACCACATGCTCGCCCCAGCCCGCCAGGCCCAGCCAATGGTCGCCGCCTGTATCGAGTTCGGCGCGCGCGTCGGCCATGGACGGGTGATAGGCCTGCAGCGCGCGCGTGAGCACATCGGCCTGGTTCGGTAGCGGGCCGGCGAAGGCGACCTGCAGGCTCATGCCGTCCTTCTGATCGGGATTGGAAACCAGCGCGGCGGGTTCGGCGTTGGGTTGGCCGGCGGCCGGTTCCTTGCGGCCGAAGAAACGCGAAATGATGCTCATGGGCGGAATGCGTCAAGTGAACGGAAAGCCGGGATGCTAGCAACCCGCCTCGCGGGACGGGTTGCGCATTCGTTTCAATTCATGACGTCTGACGTCCATATGCTGCGCCGGGGCGGTCGCCGGTCGTTCAGATCGGAAAGCTGAACTGCACCCACAGCTTGCCGCCCTGGGGCCGGTTGCGCACCGCGAATTCATGCTGGTACTTCACGGCGATGCCGGACGCCGGACCCCACATGTAGCGCAGCTGCGGACCAATGCCCGCCGCCTGGCCGCGAAAGCCGTCCGCGCCGACCTTGACGCCGTCCTTCCTGTCGTCCGTGAACTGCTTGAGCAATGTGCCCTGCACGCCCAGCTGCAGGCGCGGGCTGACGGCGTAGCCCACCAGGTAGTCCAGCACGGCGACCGAACCGGACTGGTAGCCGGTCGCGCGGTTGCGCGTGTTGGCTTCGATCAGCGTCGTGGTGGAGACTTCCCATCGCGGGCTTGGAAACCAGCTCATGCTCAGGTACGGCAGGAAGGCATATGTGTTCAGGCCGGTATTGGCGATCCGGCTGGACGAATAGGCGCCGGTGGGCACGGCGAACGAGGGCGAGAAGAAGGCGTGGAAGTCTTTTGCAGGACTGGCATAGCCCAGCATGAACGGCTCCAGTATCACGTCGCCCAGCGCGGTCCTGGCTCCCGTTCCGGCTGGCGTGGACAGGCGCGCGCGCTGGATCGGGACGATCGCGCTGCTGGAAATCGTGAAGGGCCCCAGGCCACGCTCCCAGGTGTGCACGATGCGCGGCGTCTCCGCCACCACGTCCAGGCGAAAGCCGGGAACGGCGCTGCCGCCGTGCGGACCGGCGAATCTGTCGGCGGAATAATAGATCGAGTAATTGAAGAACTGCGTGGCGCCCGGCGGCGGCAGCAGGCCGTTGAGCACCGTGTTGACGCCGACCGGATAGCTGATCTGTCCGTTCTCGGTGGCGTGGGCAAGGTTGGCGGCCGCGCAGGCGAGCAGGCCGGCGCCGAGCCGGCGCGTGATGGGGTATGTCATGGCGTCTCCAGGCCAGGTTGTTTTTTTGCGTTGTCGTGGTTGCCGATGCGCGGGCGCGGAGCCCGCGTTTTTCGGCAGACGCAATGGTGGCCGTGTGTCTGGAGCGGAAAAAGTCCGGTGGGGGAAGAACAGTTCTTCGCGTGGCGAAGGAGTTGTTGGCGCAGGGGGCTGGGCTGCGCTATCGCGCGATCTCGTTCCACTTGCGGGCAAAGCCCAGCCGTTCGAAGCGTTCCATCAGGAACTCCGTGAACACGCGGATCTTCGCCGGCTGATGGCGCCGGCTTTGGTAGGCGATGTTGATGGTGAGCGCGGGCAGGCGCCAGTCGGCCAGCACCGGCACCAGCTTGCCGGCGACGATGTCGGCGTGAATGATGTACAGCGGCTGGATCAGGATGCCCAGCCCGGCCAGCGCCGCCGCGCGGATCACCTGTCCTTCGTTGGCGTCGAGCACGCTCTTGATGGGCACCGACTGCGTCCGCGCGCCGCGCTGGAAATGCAGCACATAGGGATCGTTGGCCAGGTTGTAGACCAGCAGGTCGTGCTGGCACAGCGCGTCCGGCGTGGCGGGCGCGCCGCGCTTGGCCAGGTAGCCGGGCGAGGCGGCCAGCACGCGCCGCGTCTCGGCCAGCTTGCGCACGGTGATGCTGGAATCGCCTTCATGCTCGCGCGTGCGGATGGCCACGTCGATGCCGGCCTCGATGAAATCCGGATAGCGGTTCGCGGCCACGATCTGCACGTCCAGGTTCGGATAGCGCTTGTGGAATTCCGGCAGCGCGGGCGCGATGTAGATCGAGGCGAAGGACACGGATGCTGTCACGCGCAGCGTGCCGCTGGGATTGAGCGTGGCGGCGTTGACGGCGGCGTCGGCTTCCGCCATCTCGCCCATGATGGCGACGCAGCGCCGGTGGTATTCGCGGCCCACGTCGGTCAGCCACAGGCGTCGCGTGGTGCGCTCGACCAGCCGCGCCGACAGGCGTTCTTCCAGCGCGTTCAGGCATCGGCTGGCCGCCGCGCTGGACATGCCCAGCCGTTCGGCGGCCTTGGACAGGCTGCCCAGTTCCGCGACCTGGATGAAGAACTCGATCTGGGCCCATCTGTCCATGCTGGTGATTTCTCCGCGTAGCGGAGAACAAAACTCCGCAAACCTGTCTTTTTTCCTTGGCGAGACGGAATTAATGTTATCGCAACCGATCGCAGAACTACATCCGGAGACTACCCCTATGCGCAATCTCAACGAAGACACGATCACGCAGGCCGTGATCGCGTCACTCGGCGGTTGCCGCGACGAGCGGTTGCGGACCGTCTTCACAAGTCTGGTCCAGCATCTGCATTCCTTCGCCCGCGAGGTCCGCCTGAGCGAAGCCGAATGGCAGGCTGCCATCGGCTTCCTGACGGGCGTGGGCCACATCACCGATGACCAGCGTCAGGAATTCATCCTGCTGTCGGACGTGCTCGGCCTGTCGACGCTGGTCACGGCGCAGAACCATGCCAAGCCGGCGGGCTGTACCGAGGCGACGGTGTTCGGCCCGTTCTATGTCGAGGGCAGTCCGGAGTACGCATGCGACGCGGACATCGCCAATGGCGCCCCAGGCGAGCCCTGCTTCGTGCGCGGCCGGGTGCTGGATGTGGACGAAAAGCCCGTGGCCCATGCCCTGATGGAAGTCTGGCAGGCCGATCAGGAGGGCCACTATGACGTGCAGTCGCCGCCGGCGGCCGACGGCAGCATCACGCACCGCGCGCGCGGCAAGCTGCGCACGGACGCGCAAGGGCGCTATGCCTTCCGCTCGATACTGGCCGAACCCTATCCGATCCCCCACGATGGTCCGGTCGGCGCGTTGCTGTCCGCGCTGGGCCGGCATCCGTGGCGGCCCGCGCATCTGCATTTCATGATCCAGGCGCCGGGCTGCGAGACGCTGATCACGCATGTGTTCCGCGACGGCGATCCCTATCTGGAATCCGACGCGGTGTTCGGCGTGCGTTCTACGTTGGTCGCCGACTGGGTCCGGCATCCCGCGGGCCTGGCGCCGGACGGCTCGCGCCTGGACGCGCCGTACTACACGCTGGACTATGACTTCGTGCTGAACCCCAAAAGGCCGTCGGCATGATCCGGCACGTCGTGATGTGGAAAGTGGCGGGCCGCAGCGCCGACGAGCGGAGCGAGGCGCGCCGGCGCGTGCAGGCGGCCTTCGAGGGGCTGCGTGGCCGCATTCCGGGCATGACGCGGGTCGAGATCGGCGCCGACGTCAGCGGCGTGGACTATGCCTGCGACCTGGTGCTGGTGGCGGACTTCGAATCGGACGAGGCGCTGCGCGCCTATGCGGAGCACCCGGCGCATGCGCGGGTGCGCGAGGAACTGGCGGGCCTGCGGATCGCGCGCCACCAGGTGGACTACGTCACGCGGTGACGGGGGGAATCATGGAATTCATCTATCAGGCGCGCCCCGCGCGCGTGATCTTCGGCGCGGGCAGCCTGCGCCATCTGGAAGACGAAGTGCAGGCGTTGGGCGCGCAGCGTGCGCTGGTGCTGTGCACGCCGGAGCAGCGCGCCATGGCCGAATCGGTCGCCGAGCGGTTGGGCGCGCGTGCCGTCGGCGTCTACGACCGGGCGGCGATGCACGTGCCGATCGAAGTGGCGCGGGACGCGCGCGAGTTCGCCCGCTCGCGCGGCGCGGACTGCGCCGTCGCCGTGGGCGGCGGCTCCACGGTCGGGCTGGGCAAGGCGATCGCGCTGGAAAGCAGCCTGCCCATCCTGGCCATCCCGACCACCTATGCGGGCAGTGAAATGACGCCGATCTACGGCGTGACCGAGAACGGCCTCAAACGCACGGGCACCGATCCGCGCGTGCTGCCCCGGACGGTCTTGTATGACCCGCAGCTGTCGTTGAGCCTGCCGGTGGACCTGTCCGTGGCCAGCGGCATCAATGCCATGGCGCACGCGGCCGAGGGCTTGTACGCGGTGGATGCCAATCCGGTGATGAGCCTGATGGCCGAGGAAGGCATCGCCGCGCTGGCGCGCGGCTTGCCGGGCCTGCGGCGCGACGCCGCCGATCCGCGCGCGCGCGGCGACGCGCTGTACGGCGCCTGGCTGTGCGGCACGGTGCTGGGCAATGTGGGCATGGCGCTGCATCACAAGCTCTGCCACACGCTGGGCGGCAGCTTCAATCTGCCGCATGCGCAGACGCACGCCATCATCCTGCCGCATGCGCTGGCCTACAACACGGCCGCCGCGCCCGAGGCGATGCGCCGGATCGCGCGCGCACTCGGCGCCGAGGACGCGGCGCGCGGCATGCACGCCTTTGCGCGCGCCGTGGGCGCGCCGCTGTCGCTGGCCGACATCGGCATGCGCATGGCCGACCTGGACCGGGCCGCCGACCTCGCCGTCGCGAATCCGTATCGGAATCCGCGTCCGGTCGAGCGCGGCGCGTTGCGCGCGCTGCTGCAGGATGCCTTCGACGGGGCGCCGCCGCGCGAATACTGAACACGATCCCGCGCGAATGGCGGGAGACAACAATACAGACAATCAAGGAGACGGAAATGACGTCAGAACAAGAGGCGCATGGCGCGGACGAGGCCGCGCGCTACGACGTGGCGGTGGTCGGATACGGGCCCACCGGCCTGGTCGCGGCTTCGATGCTGGGACGCGCGGGCTATCGCGTGATGGTCATCGAGCGCTGGCCCACGCCTTATGGCCTGCCCAGGCTCACGCATATCGATGGCGAGACCGCGCGCATCGTGCAGGCCAGCGGCGAGATCCAGCGGGCGCTGCGCAGCGCCAAGGCGGTCGACACCTATCACTATCGCGACGCGGCCGGCGATCTGCTGCTGGAACTGAACTGGAGCGGGCGGGCCTGCGGCTATCCCGCGCACATCTCGATCTACCAGCCCGACATCGAGGATGCCGTCGAGGCGCGCGCCAAGGGCTACCCGAACGTGACCGTGTTGCGCGGCTGGGAAGTCGACACGCTGAAGCAGGACGAGCAGGGCGTGACGCTGTCCGCTCATCCCCGGCGCGGCGGCCAGGAAGCGCAATGGACGGACGCGCCCCGCGAATTCCGCGTGCGCTACGTCATCGGCGCCGATGGCGCCAACAGCTTCGTGCGCCGCACGCTTGGCATCGAGCGCAGCGACTTCGGCTACAACGAGCGCTGGCTCAACCTGGATTCCGAGAATAAGCGCGACCTGGGCGCGGCCTGCGCCCTCACGACGATCTACTGTGATCCGGCGCGCGCCTACATGCACATGCCTATCGGCACGCGGCGCACCCGTTTCGAGCTGCGTGTGCTGCCCGGCGAGGAAACGGCCGATTGGGAACAGGAGGACGCCGGCTGGCGCTGGCTGCATGAACGCTATGGCCTGGGGCCGGACGACTTGAAGCTGCTGCGCCACGTGGTCTACACCTTCGAGACGCGCATCGCCGAGCGCTGGCGCGAGGGGCGCGTGTTCCTCGCGGGCGACGCTGCGCACACCATGATGCCGTACATGGGGCAGGGCGCCTGTTCCGGCATGCGCGACGGCATCAACCTGGCGTGGAAACTGGACCTGGTCTTGAGCGGGCGCGCCTCCGAGGACTTGCTGGACAGCTACGAGGCCGAGCGTCGCCCGCACGTGACCGCGATCACGCAGATGTCCCTGTTCCTGGGGCAGGTGGTCAACGAGGACGACCTCGACAAGGTCGCCCAGCGCGACGCGGCGTTCCGCGCCGGCCAGGTGCCGCCGATGCCGCCGTTTCCGAGGATCGAGCACGGCGTGCTGGGACGCGGGCGCGACGGCGGCCTGGCGGCGGCGACGGGAGCGCCCGCGCCGCAGGGGCGCGTGCGCCAGGGCGCGGCGGAAGGCTGCCTGGACGAAGTGATCGGCTACGGCTTCCAGCTCGTCGCCCGCGAGCATCCGGCCCGTCATCTGGATGAGAGCCAGCTGCGTTTCCTGGAGCAGCTCGGGTGCCGTTACGCGGTGTTGTCGGTCGATGGCGCCGGTCGCGACGCGGTGGTCGACCTGGACGGCGACCAGCAGGCGTTCCTGGATGCGCATGGCATCCAGGCCTATCTCAGCCGGCCGGACTTCGCGGTGTTCGGGTCGGTAGCGACGCTGGACGACCTGGGCGCGCTGGTCGATGACCTGCGCCGCCAGCTGCACTGGCGGGCGGACGGGCGGACGCAATCGGCGGCGGACGCGCGCGCGGCATGAAGGAAGGAGCCAGCATGAGCACCGAGATATCCGCCGCCGCGCAGGCCTTGCAACGGGCCATGCCCGTGACCCGGCTGCTCGATTGCGGCATGGACTACGCCGACGCCATCGCGCTGCACGCGCGCACGGCGCAGGGCGAGCCCTGGGACATGGCGGCCGAGGCCTTGGCCGAGGCCCAGTTCGCGCGCGCCGGCCAGGCCGAACGGGCCGGACATCCCGTCACCGCCCGCGATGCGCAGGAAAAGGCGATCGCCTGCCTGCTGTTCGCGCAGATGGCCTACAACGACGACACGCCGCGCAAGCGGCAGCTGTATGCACGGCTGAGCGCGGCCACGCGGCGCCTGGCCGGGCTGTCGGAATTGCCGGTGGAACGGGTGGAGCTGCCGTTCAACGGCGCGCGTCTGATCGGCTGGCTGGTCCGCCCCGCCGCGCGCGCCGCGCGCGGCACGGTCATCGTATTCGGCGGGCAGAGCGGCTGGGGCATGGCCTATTGGCCGATCGCGCGCCAATTGGCGGCCAGGGGACTCGCCACCTTGCTGGCCGAGGGGCCGGGCCAGGGGGAAACACGGCTGGAGCAGCGTATCCACGTGGACGTGGACATGGCGGCGGCGTATCGCTGCTTTGTCGATCGCGTCGTGGGCGATCCGTCGCTGGGCCGCGCCGGCATCTGGGGCAATAGCGTGGGCGGCCTGTGGGCCGCGTCGACGGCGGCTGCCGATCCGCGCATTGCCGCCTGCTGCGTGAACGGCGCGCTGGCCGCGCCTTCGCTGCTGCCGTTCCGCACTTTCGTCGAACAGGCTGCCGCGATGCTGGGCAGCGCCGACCTGGATGCCGTGGCCGCCAACTTCGTCCGCATGCGCTTCGATGCGCGGCGCGACCGCATCGGCTGCCCGCTACTGGTGATACACGGCGGCGCGGACCCGCTGATCAAGCTGGCGGACCAGCAACCGTTCCTGGATGCCGCGCTGCCCGCGCTGGGCACGCTCAAGGTCTGGGAGTATGGCGAGCACACGATCTACAACCACGCGGCCGAAAGAACCGCGTTCGTGTGCGACTGGTTTGCCGACCGCCTGGATCAGGCGGGTTGAAAGCCGGCGGCCCGTGCTGCGTCAGGCAGACGGGCCGCCAGCGCGCAGGCGCCGGCCGCCTTGCCGCCATCAGTAGCGGTAACGCACGTCCAGCGTGCCGGTGTGCTGGCGGTTGCCGCTGCCGAACTGGCCGCCGTAGGTCACGCCGACGGTGGTGCGCTTGCTCACGTCCATGTTCACGCCCAGCTCGACCAGGGCCGCGTCGCGGGCCACCGGCACGCCGTTGGCCGTGAACGAGCCGCCGCCCTGCACGAAGGACAGCGTGCTGGCCGGGTTGACGTCGCCATAGGCATGGCGCCAGCCCAGCGTGCCATGCACCTGACCGCGTGCGCCGGCGCTTTCGAAGACGCTGCGTGCATGCAGGCCCAGCGTGGTGGTGGCGACGTTGTTGCGGTTGCTGTCGCCGCGCAGGGCGGCGTCGCCGCCGGACTCGGTGAAGGCGCGGGTGCGCAGGCTGCTGTAGCCGGCGCCGACGAACGGCTCCAGCGTGACGCGCTCGGTGACCGGGATGGCGTAGCCCAGCTCGGTGAAGACCTGGGCGGTGTTGCCACGGTAGCTGGCTTCCAGCGTCTGCGGCAGGCCGGCGGCGTCGGTGTTGCGACGGGTCGACATGTCGTGCCAGGTGTAGGCCGTGCCCAGGCTGAAGTTGAGCTTGGCCGAGCCGAGGTCGAAGGCCTTGCCGCCGTAGATCGTCAGGCTGTAGCTGTCGGCCTTGGCGCTGGCGCCGCGCTCGCCGGTGCTGCTGCGGCTGTTGGTGTAGCCCAGCGCGCCGCCCAGGCGCCAGCCACCGCCGATGGCATGGTCGCCGCCGATGGTGATGCCGCTGTCGGTTTGCGTGGTCTTGGCGGCGTTGCCGTCGCCGCGCATGGTGCCCCAGTTGCCGAAGACCTGTGTCCACAGCGGCTGCGCGGCGGCCTGCGGCAGCGCGGCGGCGTCGCCCAGGCCGAGCTGGGCGGTGGGCACGCCAGGCAGCATGCCGGCGTTCAGGTTGGCGCGCAGGCGCGTCATGGGCACCTGCACGAAGGTGTTGGCGGCGCCTTGCAGCATGGTGGCGGAGGTCGAGTGGGTCTCGCCGCTCAGGCCGTCGAAGGCGCCGGCCGGCGCGCCGTTGGGCAGGTTCATGACGCGGCGGTACAGCGGGCTGTCCTTGGGCAGGCTTTGCAGCGCGCGGGCGACGGCGCGCTGGTTGCTGGTGTTGCCGGCGTCGGCGAACTCGATCGGGCGGGTGCCGCCGTCGTCGGTGGGTACTTCCTTGGTCTTGATGACCAGGTCCACGCGGTGGTCGTCATAGGCCAGCGTGGGGTTGAGGAAGGCCAGGTTGCTGGAGACCTTGCCGAAGCGGCCCTGCACGCCGCCGTCGGCGGTCAGGATGGTGTAGGTGGTGGACGGGGCGTAGCTGCCGTTGGCGCCCACGTGCACCACGGAGCCGGCCAGCGTGGCCTTGCCGCCCACCTGGACGCTGCTGTGCTGGCCGTCGGGCGAGGCGGCGACGCGGTAGGACGCATACTGCCCGAAGCTCAGGTCGCCCCGCAGCTTCATCGTGCCCATGGGCCTGGCGGCATTGCCCGGCGCGAGCATCCCGCTGGTCAGCACCACGTTGTTGAGGGTGCCGGTGCCGGACAGGACGGTTCGGACGCTGGTCTCCACCGTGCCGCCGAGCTTGCCTTCCACCTGCAGGGCGCTATCGGGATAGACGGTGAGGGTGCCGGTATAGGCGCTGCTGTTGCCGAGCAAGGTCAGGGTGCTGTCGCCGAGAACCTTGGTGGCGCCCGAGCCGGACAGCGAGCCGGCGTAGGTCCAGTTGTCCGACCGCCTGAAGAGCAGCTCGCCATTGTTGACGATGTCGCCGGTCAGCGAGCCGGTGTTGCCGCGGTTGCCGATCTGCAGCGTGCCGCGGTCGATGCGGGTGACGCCGGTCAGGGTGTTGTTGCCGGTCAGGATCAGGGTGCCCAGGCCCTGTTTGCGCAGTTCGCCGGCGCCGGACAGCGTGCCGCCGTAGACCAGCGAGCCGGAGCGGTTGAAGGCCAGGGTGGCGCCGGCCTGGACGATGGCGTCGCCGGCGATGCTGCCGTACGAGCCGCCGTCGCCGAGTTGCAGCGTGCCGCTGGCGACCCGGGTGACGCCGGTGTAGTCATTGTTTGACAGAAGCGCCAGCGTGCCGGCGCCCAGCTTGGTCAGGCCGCCGCTGCCGGACAGCGTTTGCGACACGGAGAAGGTGTTGCCCGCGTCGGCGATGTCGAAACCGCCGCCGGCCGCGCCCCAGGTGATCATGCGGGGCGTGCCTTGCATGGCGGTGCCGGTGACGCGCAGCGTACCGCCCTGGAAGTCCAGGCCGCTGGAGGCGGCGCCCAGGTTCGCGTCGGAAGACACCGACAGCGTGCCGGCGCTCAGGCGCGTGTCCTGGGTGTAGGTGTTGGCGCCGTTGAGCACCAGGGTGCCGGCGCCGGTCTTGTTCAGGCCGTTGCCGGTGAGCACGTTGTCGATGGTCGTGGTCCAGCCGGCGGAGGTGGCGCCGCCGTCGCCGACGCGGATTTCGCTCAGTTGGCCCGCGCCGGGCGCGACCAGTTCCAGCGGGCCGCCGTTCAGGCGGTAGCCGTCGCTGGCGAACTGCATGCCCTGGGCCTGCACCGCGCCGGCGGTGTTGTCGATCGTGACGGTGCCGGCGGCGCCGCCGAAGATGGAGAAGGCGTCGACGGGATAGCGCGCGCCGGTCGCGCTGCCGTTGAGGTTGCTCCAATTCGGGTTGGTGGCCGACCAGGCGCCGGAGCCGCCGCCCGTCCGGGTCGGGCTGGCCAGTCCGTCGGCGTTCCAGAATGCCAGCGGCATGCCCGCGGTGTTGATCAGGTTGATCTGCTTGGCTGCGGACAGCGTCTGGATGGTCTGGCCGGCCACGGTGGAGGTGATTCCGCCATTGGTTGTCGTCAGCGCGCCGGTATAGTCGAACAGCCGGTACAGGCCGGGGCCGTAGCCGCCGCCGTTCAAGATGTTCAGGCGAGCGCCGTTCAGGGTCAGGTCGCCCAGGACCGACACGCTGTGGCCGGCGCCGGGCGTGCCGAAGTCGGAGCCGGGCGCGCCGAAGCTGTAGTCCAGGATGCTGTCTTGCGCCAGCGTCAGGCTGCCATTGACCGTGAATACGCCGCCGGACGCGCCGGGGGCCAGGCGCGCGCCGCTGGCCACGGCCACATTGCCATCGACCTGGCCGAAGCCGCCGATGGCGGCGCCGTTGAGCACGTAGACGTTGCTGCCGACGCGGGCGGTCGAATTGGCCGACGCCCCGCCGACCATCAGCGTGCCGGCGGTGACCACGGTGCCGCCGCCATAGGTGTTGACGCCGTTCAGTTCCAGCAGGCCGCTGGTGGTCTTCCTCAGGGCGCCCTGGCCGGGGTCGCCCGAGATGGTGCCGTCATAGCTGCCGGCGGCCAGGGTCAGAATCTTGTCGCCCAGCTTGACTTCGCCGCCCGCGCCGCCGAGGAAGGCCAGGGTCTGGTCGGCGCCGCCGCTGATGTCGAAGACGCCGCCGTTGATCACGACCGGGGTGTTCGCGGCCAGGCTGCCGCCCATGTCCAGCTTGACCGTGCCGTCGGCGATGGACAGATCGCCGGTGAAGGCGTTGACGCCCGTCAGCGTCAGCGTGCCGGTGCCCCACTTGGCCAGCGATCCGCTGCCGGAGATGATGCCGCCGTAGCTGGTGGAACTGTTGCCGATCAGGGCCAGGGAGCTGCTGCCCAGTTCAACGGCGCCTGCGCCGGACAGCGAGCTGATGGCCTGTGGGCCGCTCGCGCTGATGTCCAGGGTGCCGCTGGACGCGAGCATCACGTCGGCGTTGCCGGACAGGATGCCGCCCGAGCCGATGGCCAGCGTGCCGCTGTTGATCTGGATGGGGCCGGTGGTGGATTGCGTGCCGGTCAGCGTCAGCTTGCCGGTGCCGGCCTTGATGGTGGCGCCGTTGCCGACGGTCATGCCGGAAAAGGTGCCGTCGGTGTCCTGGTCGAACGTCAGCGCGCCATTGTTGACGATATCGCCGCGCAGGGTGTTCGCGGAGCCGACGAGCGTCGCGCCGTGCTTGATCGTGGTGGTGCCGTTGTAGTTATTGCCGGCGTTGGTCAGCGTGAGGATGCTGGTATCGTCCACCGTCAGGCCGCCGGCGCCGGACAGGACGCCGCTCAGGGTCAGGGCGTTGCTGCCGACCGTGGTCAGGCCGCCGGTGCCCATCGTGATGTTGTTGCTTATGGTCAGCGCGGTGGTCGAGCCGATGGCGCCGCCCGCCACATCGATGGCGCCATTGCCGAATGCGTTGCCGACCTCCAGGAGCGTTTTGCCGCCGCTGATCGTGACGAAGCCGCCCGGCTGCACCAGGGAGCCGTCCTTCAAGGTCCAGTTACCGCTGTTGATGTTCAGGGTCTTGAAGTTGAGATAGGTCTTGTTCGAGACGTCGGTGTTGCTGCCGACATTCGCCGGATCTTCCAGCACCAGGGTGCCGCCGAAGCCGCCACCGCCGTCGACCACGCCCGGCTGGGCGAACAGCAGGCTGGGCTCGCCGGTGACGGTTTGCGCCGCATTGCCGGTGCCCGTCACCGACGAACCAGATCGGACGATGAAGGTGTTTCTGGCGAACGGGCTGGCGCCCATCCAGACGCTGCCGTTGATGGAGCCCGCGTTGATGAAGGTGCTGCCGCCGCCGGGCGTGCCAGATGCCGCCATCGCGACCCGGCCCACGATCTGGCCGGAGTTGGTGATGGTCGCGTTGGCGCCGCCATACGTGACGATGACGGGCGCATCCCATTGGGTCCGGGTGGTGCCGGGATTGAGCTGCGCGCGTATGACGGCGCCTTGCTCGTTGGTGATCGTGGTGACGCCGCCAGTGCCGTTGCGCACCACCAGGGCGAGGCCGTTCAGCGAGGGCATCGCCGCGGCGAACTCGCCGCTCGCGCCGCCGATGAAGCCGCCGGTCCTGTTGGTGATCGTGTTCGTGCCGGCGGTGCTACCGGTGAGTTCCAGGCCGGTCGACGGGGCGGGCAGGAGGGAACTCAGCGCGTAGGGATCGATCGTGCCGCTGTTGTCCACCGTGATGTTGTGGCCGCCCAGGCTCATGGCGGGGCCGCCCGTGGATACCGGGGAGCTCACCGTGCCGTTGGAGGTCAACGTTACCGTGAGATCATTGGCGCTGTTGGTGTAGCCCGGCGTCATGGGCGAGCCGCGCAGGTTGCAGGTGACGTTGTTCGGCCCGGACGGAGTACAGGCAACCTGAGCGGATGCCGTTCCATTCCAGCCTGTCAGCCCCAGCGCCAGCGCCACGGCCAGCGCATGGCGTTGCCAGCGCACCGGGGCAAACAGCCCCGCCGAAGACATGCCGCCGCGCGCTTGCGCGGCGAATTCCGAAACTGGCTGCCATGCGCGCACAGCGTTGTTCCATACCAGCCGGTAGATGTGATTCAAGACCCCGCTCCCAAGTTTTAATAATGTTGGCCGCTGCCGCAGAATGAGGTGCTGGCCGTGTTGCCCGCCATGGTTGACGGCAGGTTGCAAAAATTATTAAAAATTGTAATTAGCGGATTAAGGATGATTCTGACGAATTCTTTCGTCAAATCGTCAAGCCCGGGCGGGCATGAACGGATTGCCGTGCGATAGGCGGATATAAGAAGAAGATGTCGGGCAAATCGCCGGCAAACACCGCGCCCGGTGGCGCCGTCGGTTCCATCCCGCGCGAGCCGTATGTTGTGGCCTGGAGACAGTCGATCGTCGACAAGCCCGCGCTTCGATCGCCCGCCTCAGGGCAGCAGCGCGTTCCCATCCAGGCTGCATTCGCCCAGTTCCACCCGCTGCGGCGCGGTTTCCTTCACCAGCCGCACGAAGATCCGAGCGAACTCGCGCGCCTGTTCCGATGGCGCATAGGCGTTGGGCAGCAGGAACCCGTAGGGCAGGGTCAGCTTGGGCTCGAAATCCCGCAGCACGATGCCGGGCACGTTGGCGGCCAGCACCGGGTCGGCCAGCGCCACGCCCACGCCCAGCGCGGCCAGCTGGCAGGCCGACTGGCCGGACGAAGTCTCCATCACCATGTGCAGCGGCAGGCGCCGCTGCTCCATCAGGTCGTCGATGTGCTTGCGCAGCAGCGTGTAAGGGCGCAGCGCGATGAAGGGTTCGTCCTTGATGTCGTCCACCGTGACCACGGACTTGGCCGCCAGCCGGTGGCGCTCGGGCATGGCGATGACCAGCCGCACGTCGGCGAAACTGCGCGAGCGGATGCCGGGAAAATCGATGGGCAGGGCAGCCAGTCCCAGGTCGAACTGCTGGCCGGACATCCACAGGCCGACCTCCACGCGCGAACGAACTTCCAGCGATACCTTCACGCGCGGATGCAGGCGCGAGAACTCGGCGATGGCGGCGGGCGTGACGCTGTAGGCCAGATAGGGCTGCGTCAGGATGCGCAGCCAGGCGTCCTGCTGGTTGCGGATGCTGCTGGCGATACGCGACACCTCTTCGAAGCCCGCCAGGATATGGCGCGTGCCTTCATAGAAGCGCAGGCATTCCTGGGTGGGAACCAGGCCGCGCCCCTGGCGCAGGAACAGCGTGAAGCCGACCTCGGCTTCCAGCGCCGAGATCAGCCGGCTGATCTGGGGCTGGGTACGGTGGATGCGCCGTGAGGCTTCGGTCACGCTGCCGGTCTCCATCACGGCGCGCAGGGCTTGCAGGCGGTTCATTCGCATAGGGGAAAACCCGTGGTCAGGTGTGAATCAGGCGCGAATCAGGCGTGAACGCAAAAAAGCGCAAAGCCTTGCCCTGATTGGGCAAGCAGGCAGCGCGACGATGATCCATTACAAATCCGCATGAATCAATACTCCGAACGAAATTGACGCATGAATTCACGCGATCTTAGGATCGGCTCAACTTTCGATGAAAGAGGCGCGGCGTGAATATCCAAGAGAAAGAGGTATCCGTGGGCAGCCCCGCGGCGTTGTTCCCCGATGAACGCAACGGCATCGAACTGCTCGACTGGAGCAATATCGGCCTGGCGTTCCCCATCAAGCACAAGCGCGCGTACCTGAAC
The DNA here is from genome assembly GCF_059760925.1 of Achromobacter sp. 1011791174. Classification (NCBI taxonomy): domain Bacteria; kingdom Pseudomonadati; phylum Pseudomonadota; class Betaproteobacteria; order Burkholderiales; family Alcaligenaceae; genus Achromobacter; species Achromobacter sp. 1011791174. The sequence continues at coordinate 12,748 of NZ_JCBANH010000048.1, read as the reverse complement.
AACGCGTCCATCGGCGCCCTGAGCCTGCCGGTGGTGGCCGCGGTGAACCGGTACATGGAAGACGTGCGCGACCATGGACGCAATTCCTATCCCGAGTGGTGCCGCTACGCCGACGAGACCATCAAGGCCCGCATCGGCCGCCTGATCGGCGCGCATCGCGACGAGATCGCCTTCGTCAAGAACACCACCGAGGGCCTGGTCAACGTCGCTAATGGTTTTCCCTGGCGCGACGGCGACAACCTGATCCTGCCCGACATCGAGTACCCGTCCAACGTGTACTGCTGGATGAAGCTGGCCGCGCGCGGCGTCACCATCCGCTGGGTCAAGAACCGCAATGGCCGCATCCTGGTGGACGACATCCGCAAGCTCATGGACGACCGCACGCGGCTGGTGTCGCTGAGCGCCGTGCAGTTCTCCAACGGTTTCCGCCATGACCTGGAGGCCACCTCCAACCTGTGCAACGAGCGCGGCGTGTACCTCAACCTGGACGCGATCCAGTGGGCCGGCGCCTTGCAGCTGAACGTGGAAAAGCTGGGCATCCACTTCCTGTCGGTCGGCGGCCACAAATGGATGCTGGCGCCGGTGGGCACCGGCTTCTTCTATTGCCGCAAGAGCGTGCTGGGCGTGCTGGATCCTCCCAACGTGGGCTATCACAGCGTCGACAGCACCGAGGACCATATGCATTACCTGCTCGAATACCGCCAGAACGCGGGCCGTTTCGAGGAGGCGCTGGCGAATTTCACCGGCATCTGGGGCCTGGACGCCGCCGTCCGCATCCAGCTGGCGCTGACGCCCAAGAGCATCGAATCGCACATTCTGGAGCTGACAGGCTATGCTGGCGCCGCGCTGCAACGCAAGGGCTGGCAGATCGTCAGCTCGCGGGCGCAGGGCGAGGCCTCGGGGAACCTGTCGTTCAAGCATGCTGGCTATGACGCGCAGGAAATCGCCGTCCGCCTGCGCAACGCCGGGGTGGACCTGGCGGTGCGCGGCGGCAATCTGCGCATCTCGCCCACGTACTACAACGACACCAGTGAAATCGACCGCCTGGTCGAAGCCCTGCCGTCCTGACGGCCGGGCCGCGCGCCGGCGGACCTATCAGAGCGAGAGGAATGTGATGACGATGTTGCATACGATGCGCCGCCTGGCGCTGGGCCTGGGCGTGAGCGCGTTGGTGGCGGTTTCCAGCGGCGTCCACGCCGCCGGCGCGCCGAAGAAGGGGGGCACGCTGCGCTACGGCACCGTGTCCGAGATCGTGTCGCTGGATCCGCACGTCTACGGCGGCAATGCCTGGAAGGTGCTGATCGAGGCGCTGTACAGCCCGCTGGTCGGCTACGACAAGACCGGCGCGGTGGTGCCGCGCCTGGCGCAGAGCTGGGAGCAGCCCGACGCCCGCAGCATCGTCTTCCATCTGCGCGCCGGCGCGAAGTTCCATGACGGCACGCCGGTCACGGCCGACGACGTGAAATTCTCGCTCGACCGCATCCTGGATCCCGCCGCCGGCGCCACGCTGCGCTCGAACCTGCTGGGCGCCACGGTGACGGTGGTCGACGCGGCCACCGTCAAGGTCGAGAAGCCCTCGCCGGACGCGACCCTGCTGGCCGTGCTGGCCATGCCCGAGGCGGCCATCGTGTCGCGCAAGTGGGTGGAAAGCGGCGCCAATCTGAAGCTCAGCGCCAACGGCACCGGCCCCTTCGTGCTCAAGAGCTACGAGCCTGCCGTGCGCGCCAGCCTGGTCCGCAATCCCGCCTATTTCGTCGACGCCCAGCCCTATCTGGACGGCGTGGACTTCCGCATGATCAAGAGCGACGACGCGCGCGTGAACGCGCTGCGCAGTCAGTCGCTGGACATGATCGACTTCGTGCCCTGGAAGGACATCGACGCGCTGCGCCGCAACGCCGGCATGAAGGTCGACATGGCCGGAGGCGCCTTCATGAGCGTCTGGTTCAACACGTCCAAGAAGCCCTTCGACGATGCGCGCGTGCGCCGCGCCGTGTCCTACGCGATCGACCGCGAGGCCGTGTCCAAGGCCGCCTTCTTCGGCCATGGTCAGCCCATCTACGGCGCGCCGACGGCCGCCGATTCGCCTTACTTCAACAAGGACCTGGACGGCACCTACAAGCGCGACCTGGCGCGCGCCCGCGCGCTGCTGGCCGAGGCCGGCCACGCCAACGGCGTGGACGCGAGCATGGTGGTGTTCCAGGGCCTGGGCATCTACACCACGATGGCGCAGGTGATACAGGCGAACCTCAAGGAAGCCGGCATCAACCTGAAGCTGGAGCCGGTGGAGTGGGCCACGCTGGTCGAGCGCAAGAATCGCGGCGACTATGAATCGATGATCTACGGCGTGTCGGTCAAGCTGCCGGATCCCGACGCCTACGCCTATTACCTGGGCGGTGATTCCAGCTACTGGGCCAAGCCCATCGGCTACCGCGACGCCGAGCTGGAAAAGCTGCTGGCCGCCGGTCGCGCGCAGACCGACGTCAAGGCGCGCCAGCCGATTTACCACGAGGCCGAAAAACGCATCCTGGAAACCAGTCCCTGGCTGTTCGTGAACTGGCGCGAGCAGGCGCAGGCCTATCTGCGCAAGGTGCACGGCTACACGCAGCTGGGCGGCGCGCTGAGCGAAAGCAGCCCGGGCATTTCCCTGCCCACCATGTGGCTGGATTGAGCGGCCACGGATGCTGCCATTCCTGGCCCGGCGGCTGACCTCGGCCTTCATCACCCTGGCCCTGGCGACCGGGGTGGTGTTCATCGCCATCCATCTGCTGCCGGGCGATCCCGTCGCCATCATGCTGGGCGAGCAGGCTGGCAGCGATCCGCTGGCGGTCTCGAAAGTGCGCGCGCAGCTGGGACTGGACCAGCCGCTGGGCGCGCAGTTCGCGCGCTGGATCGGCGCGCTGGCGCATGGCGACCTGGGCGTCTCGCTGCGCACGGGCGAACCGGTGGCCGACGAGCTGGCCCGACGCATTCCGCGCAGCCTGGAACTGATCGGCGCCGGCCTGCTGGCCGCCGTGGCGCTGGGAGTGCCGCTGGGCGTGATCGCCGCGCGGGCGCGCGGCCGGCTGGCCGGCATGGCGGCGGGCATGCTGGCGGTGGCGGGATTCTCGGCGCCGGTGTTCGTGCTGGGTATCCTGCTGGTGCTGGTGTTCAGCCTGGGGCTGGGCTGGCTGCCGTCCTCGGGCTTTGTCGCGTTCGCCGACGATCCGTTGCAGCATTGCCTGTCGCTGATCCTGCCGGCCATGACCATTGGCCTGAACTTCATGGGCGTGGTCGCGCGCATGACGCGCGCCAGCCTGACCGACGTGATGGGCAAGGACTACGTGAAGCTGGCGCGCGCCAAGGGCCTGACGCGCGGCCGCGCCATCCTGCGGCACGCGCTGCCCAACGCGCTGGTGCCCGTGATCGCCATCGTCGGCATCCGCGCCGGCAATCTGTTGGGCGGCACCGTCATCATCGAGGCGCTGTTCGACTGGCCCGGCCTCAGCTCGCTGCTGGTCAGCGCGGCCTTCGCGCGCGACTACCCCGTCATCCAGGGCAGCCTGCTGGCCATCTTCGCCATCTTCATCCTGATCAGCCTGGCCATCGATCTGGCCCAGGGGCTGGTCGATCCCCGCATCCGCAGGCCGCCGGCATGAGTGCCCGTCCCGTTTCCGTCGACGCCGCTCCGCGCCGTTCGCCGCGCTGGCTGTCCGCCGCGCTGCCGGCCTGGCTGGCGGCGGCCTTCCTGCTGCTGGTGGCGCTGGCCGCCGCCTTCGGTCCCATGCTGGGCCTGCAGGATCCGTACCAGATCGACGCGGCCAATCTGTTGTCCTCGCCCACCTGGAAGCACTGGCTGGGCACCGACGAACTGGGCCGCGACCTGCTGTCGCGCGCCGTGCATGGCGCGCGCGTTTCGCTGACGGTGGCGGCCGCCGCCGTGGCGCTGGCCGGCGTGCTGGGCGTGGCCGTCGGCGTGGGCGTGGCCTTCCTGGGTCGCCGCGCCGAGGCCGCCGCCATCCGCGTGGTGGATGTGTTCGTGTCCCTGCCCGAGATCTTCGTCGCGCTGGTGGTGCTGGCCTTCATCGGCGGCAATCTGCCGACGCTGGTCGCCACCATCGGCATCCTGTACGCGCCGCAGTTCGCGCGCGTGGCCTGGGGCGTGGCGCGCGGCATCCGCGCGCGCGAGCATGTGCAGGCGGCGCGCTCGCTCGGGGCGGGGCCGGCCTGGATCATCTGGCACGAGGTGCTGCCCAACATGCGTTCCATCATCGCGGTGCAGGCCTCGTTCACGTTTTCCTTCGCCATGCTGCTGGAGGCCGGGCTGAGCTTCCTGGGGCTGGGCGTGCGTCCGCCGGTGCCATCCTGGGGCCAGATGGTCGGCTCGCTGAAGGACTATCTCTACACCAATCCCTGGCCCGTGCTGGTGCCGGCGCTGGCGCTGTTCTTCACGGTGCTGGCCGTCAACGTGCTGGGCGACTGGTTGCAGGACGCGCTCAATCCGGAGCTGCGGCGATGAGCCACCACGCCGACGCGCTGCTCACCGTGCGCAACCTGGCCGTCAGCTTCGATGGTCGCGACGGCCCCGTGCACGCGGTGCGGGGCGTGGATCTGAGCGTGCGGCGCGGCGAGGTCGTGTGCCTGGTCGGCGAGTCCGGTTCGGGCAAGTCGGTCACCGGCTTTTCGCTGATGGGGCTGATCGATCCTCCCGGCCGCGTCAGCGCCGATGAGCTGCGCTTCGACGGCCGCGACCTGTTGCGCGCGACGGAACGCGAGCGCGACGCGCTGCGGGGCAGGGACATCTCCATGGTGTTCCAGGAGCCGATGACGGCGCTCAACCCCGGGCGCACGGTGGGCGCGCAGATCGCCGAGGTCTTCCTGATCCACGAGCGCATCAGCCGCCGTCAGGCCTGGGCCCGGGCGGTGGACCTGATGGAACGCGTCGGCATCCGCGAGCCGGCGCAGCGCGCCCGGGCCTATCCGCATGAGTTGTCCGGCGGCATGCGCCAGCGGGTGATGATCGCCATCGCCTGCGCGCTGACGCCCAGGCTCATCATCGCCGACGAACCCACCACCGCGCTGGATGTGACCGTGCAGGCGCAGGTGCTGGAACTGTTGTTCACCCTGCAGGCGCAGAGTGGTGCGGCGGTGCTGTTCATCACGCACGACCTGGGCGTGGTGGCCGAGATCGCCGACCGCGTGGTGGTGATGCAGGCGGGCCGGATCGTGGAGGAGGGCGCGGTCGGGCAGATCTACGCGCAGCCGCGCGACCCCTATACGCAGGCCCTGCTCGCGGCCGTGCCCGATGTGGACGCGCCGCGCGATCCGGCGCGGCGGCTGGGACGCGGGACAGCCGCGCAGGCTACCCGATGAGCGACGCCATCCTGCGCGCGGACGCGGTGTCCAAGGAATTCGTGCTGGCCCGCAACCTGCTGGGCCGGCCGACGCGCGTGCTGCAGGCCGTGCGCGGCGTCAGCCTGTCGATCGAGCGCGGCGCCACGCTGGCGCTGGTCGGCGAATCGGGCTCGGGCAAGAGCACGCTGGGCCGCTGCATCGCCGGCCTGCTGCGGCCCACGTCCGGCAGCGTCGAGCTGGCCGGCCATGACGTGCAGCGCCTGTCCGGCGCCGCGCTGCTGGCGTTCCGCCGCCAGGTGCAGACCATCTTCCAGGATCCCTATTCCAGCTTGAACCCGCGTCGCACGGTGGGCGACGCCATCATGGACGGCATGGTCATCCACAAGCTTTGCGGCGCCGAGGAACGCCAGGCGCGCATGCTGGCGCTGCTGTCGCGGGTCGGCTTGCAGCCGGATCACGCGCGGCGCTATCCGCACCAGTTTTCCGGCGGGCAGCGCCAGCGCATCGCCATCGCGCGCGCGCTGGCGTTGGAGCCGCGCTTCATCGTGGCCGACGAGGCCGTGTCGGCGCTGGACGTGTCGGTCAAGGCCCAGGTGCTGGACCTGCTGGCCGATCTGCAGGCCGAGCATGGCCTGACCTATCTGTTCATTTCGCATGATCTGGGCGTGGTGCGGCATTTCGCCGACCGGGTGGCCGTCATGGCCGCCGGCGAAATCGTCGAGGAAGGCGACTGCGACCAGATCTTCGAGAGTCCCGCGCAGGCTTATACGCGGCAGCTGATCGCCGCCGTGCCCCGGCCGGACCCGGCGCGCAGGCGTCTGCGGCGGGGGTGACGCGGCGCGCGCTGGCGCCGTCTTCCCGGCAGGCAGGAGGCTGGGGACCAGCTAAAAAGGGGTGTCAAAAAAAGGGGCGGGATCGGCGGCGCGGGCTTAAGTTCTGGTTCCGGCCTGCCGTTAGCAGGCGAGAGGCCTCCGGAGGCGGCAGCGGGCAACCCTGGCCCCCTGGCTTGCCGGAATTGTCGACATGACTACGATTTCCTCGGGCTCCCTGCCGATGGTCATCGCGCCCCAGACGCCGTCGCCGGCGCTGTCGCGCGTGAGAATGGCCAACCAGCCGGTCGATCCGCCGCAGCCGTCCACCACGGTGACGCTGGGTGGCAAGCAGGAGCCTCTGACCTATACCCGCGACAGCATCGCGGAGATGGCGCCGTCCGGCGCCATCTGGCAGCGCGAAGCCAACGACGCGATCTCCGCGACGATGGCGACCAATGGCCGCAATTCAGTCAGCAGCCGTTTCAATGGGCTGGCCGACGCCGTGCTGAGCCGCTTCCGCACGGAAGGCGGCAGCTACTCGCAATCCTTGATCCTGCCGTCCGCCGCGACCGAAGGCGTGTCGGCGTCCGCCCTGAGCAGCCAGCTGCGCGGCGCGCCGGGCACCGGCGTGTCGCTGCGCATCATGACCGCCAGCGGCACGCAGGTCGACGTGAAGCTGGGCGCCAGCGCCGACGGCATTGCCGTGGACATCGGCGTCAGCGAGGGCGAGCTGTCGGAAGACGAGCGCCTGGCCATCGCCGGCCTGGCCAAGTCCTTCCAGGATGCGGTCGACGGCCTGGGCTCGGTGCCGCCGCGCCTGGCTGTCGCCGGACTGGCCAAGTTCGATTCCAAGCTGCTGGCCTCGGTGTCGCTGGAAACCGCCATCGCCACCCGAGATTCGGGCATGGCCTCGATCAGCTTCCAGGCCGACGCCGCGCAGCGTTCCTTGACGATCAAGAACGCCACCGGCGTGGTCACGGTGAATGTGGACGCCAGCCAGCCCACGGTGGTCGGCAGCGCCCAGCAGCGCGACGCCGCGGTCGCCAGCTATCTGCAGAAGTTCGACGCCGCCCGCAGCCGTGGCGAAGGCGACCAGACCCTGATGTCCTTCTTCAAGGAAGCGTTCTCGGCTCTGCACCAGAGCTACGAGACGGCCGCACCGTCGCCGCTGAGCCTTATCGGCAAGAGCAAGGACGCGGTGCCCCTGTCGCATCGCGGCGCGCTGTCGGGCATGGCGGACTTCTCGGCCTCGATCACGCAGGGCCCGGTGGCGAGCAATCCCTACCGGACGGGCGAGCAGGACAGTTTCTCCTTCCTGGCCACGCAACGCACCAGCATCAGCGGTGTGCAGGGCCTGGGCGTGAATGTGTCGCAGGAAAGCGAGACCAACCTGGTCGCCAGCTTCCACAAGCCGCTGCCGGGCGTGAAGGATCTGAACCTGACGCTGGATCCGGAGACGCAGAATTACCGGTATTTCCTGATCGAGGATGTGGAGAACAGCAAGACCGACCTGGCCTATGACCGCCTGGGCAACCTGAGCCAGGCCAACCGCACGGAATCCAGCGTCCTGTCCACCCGCGTCAAGACCTACGCGAAGGGCAAGCTGGTCAGCGACGACACGCTGCCCACGGTGACGTCGCAGACGAAGAGCCTGATGTCGGAACTGCTCGCCGCGGCGAGCGAGGCGCAGCGCAAGGGCCAGGCGGACTCGTCCAAGGGGACGAAGGACGCCAAGGGAGCCAAGGCGGCGTAATCATGGAGGGGCGCAAGGCCCTTTCCAGCGGGGCAGGCCGGCGGTCTCAAGCGCCGGCCTGCTCCACATTCATGGCATACAGCTCCGCCACGTCCACCGCCTTGCGCGAACTGGTCGACGGCGAGCCTTCGCGCGTCCACAGGAATGGATAGAAGCTGAAGCCCTGGTCCCCCGCCAGGGCCTGCGCATCGGTCTGCCAGCCGGGCCAGCGCAGCCCTTCGTAGAACTCCTCCAGTCCGCCGCCCAGCGCCCAGCGCAGGAAGTCGGTGTAGCTCAGTTCCAGCGGTTCCCATTCCAGGGTGTCGGGCGCCCGGTAGTACAGGGCGCCCGCGTCCGCGCCCAGGCCGCCGCCATTGATGGCGAAAAAACCGCCGACGGCATCGTCGGCGATCAGCAGGAAGCCGTTCGAGCGGCCGGAATTCCAACTGGCGATGTCGCGCGTGAGCCGGGGATGCCCGGACCCCAGCACGCGCAGCCAGCCGCCATCGATGAGCAGGCCGCCCGTGCCGTGGGCGACCGCGCCCATGGGCGAGCGGGTGGTGACTTGCAGGCGATGCAGCACGTCGCCGCTGCGTTCGGAGGGCGGCAGGATCTCGCAGCTTGTTCTCGCCTCGGCGACCCAGGATTGGACCAGCGGCAGGGCGGATTCTTCGTGGTTGATCAATGCTTGCAGGGGTTTCATCGATGGAGGCGGGCTTGTCGTGTGGGCCCGGTTGCTTGCGGGCAGGCGCGCAAGCCGGGCCGGTGAATGGGGTTGGGGCGCAGGATAGCCCTTACGCCTTGCCAGCTCAACCGGCCTTCGGGGCCGTTGGTTCAGGATTGAACGCCGGCCAGCTTGCGCGCGCCTTGCGACGAGGCCGCGACGGCGGCGTTGGCGCGGGCGCGCATGTCCGTCTCGTAGGCGGCCAGCGCGGCCGGCAGATCGCCGTCCCGCGCCGCGCGAGCCAGATGCCGGGCCAGCCTGGCCGCGTCGTCCAGCGCCGTGTTGGCGCCGACGCCACCGGCGGGGCTCATGGCGTGGATGGCGTCGCCCAGCAGGGTCACGCGGCTGGCGGGCCAGGGCGCAAGTTCCGGCGCGCTGCGCACCGGCAGCATGGAGACCGACGCGGCGTCGGCCTGGCTGAACATGGCGCTCAGTCCATCGGCGCCGGGTTCCTGCATCGCGCCCATGCGCCGCAGCAGCGCCGCGCCGTCGCGGCTGTCCGGGCCGAGCGCGTCCCGCCCGCCGATGACGGCCCAGTACAGGTAGTCGGCCACCGGCGTCAGCGCGCCGGCCTGGGTCGGAAAGCGGAATCGCATCGGGTCCACGACGATGGCGTAGTCCGGGCCGAAGATCACGCTTGTGGCGCTTGTCAGCCGGCTGTCCAGGGCGGCGTCGAGCGGCGTCTTGCCGTAGATGCAGGCCGAGCCGGTGTCGGCCGGCGCGGCGTGGGGCAGGCGCAGACGGCGGATCGCCGAATTCACGCCGTCGGCGCCGACCAGCGCATCGGTCCGCCGCGTGGCGCCGTCCGCCAGCGTCAGCAGGACGCCGCCGTCGTCCGGTTCCCGATAGCCGTTCACGCCTTGGCCGAAATGCACGCGGTCCTCGATGCCGAGCATGAGGATCTGGCGCAGCGTCTGGCGGTGCGCGCTGCGGTCGCCATCGTCGCCGTCGTCACCGGCGTCCGTATCGCTCCAGGTGTCGGATGGGCGACCCGCGACCGGCGACAGCCTCGGATCCAGGAACTGTCCGGCCGACTGCGAGCGCGAGCAGGTCTGCAGGAACAGCTGATATTGCGCGGGCGGCAGGCTGTCGGCCAGCGCGGCCTGGCCGGTCCGGTCAATGCGGATGCGGTAGCCCTGGGTGCGGCTGTCGGGCGCGGCGTCCTGTTCATAGACGTCGAAGGCGATGCCCCGTCGTTTCAGGGCCTGCGCCAGGCACAGGCCGCCCAGGCCGGCGCCGGCGATGGCGATGTGGAAGGGGGAAGGGGTCATGGGGGGATTCCAGTGGATGTCGATGGAGACAGCGTAGGTCCGGCCGCCGGAATCACGGTAATGCTATTGAGCCTTAAAATAGCGAGAAATGGCCAAATCTCGCATTCCTCCTTCCATCGAGCCCATCGAAGACGCCGGCGGGCCGGCGCTGATCGCGCTGCGCGGCGGCGACGATCCGGACAGCCCTTATCGGCTGGGCTCGCGCGAGTACGACTGGCACAGCCATGTGCGCGGCCAGCTGTTCTGCGTGGAGAGCGGGCTGGTGCATGTGCGCACCTCGCATGGGTCCTGGCTGCTGCCGCCGCAGCGCGCGGGCTGGATTCCGCCGGGGGAGCGCCATTGGGCCGGCGTCAGCGGCGCGGCCAGCGGCTGGAGCGTCATCGTCGCGCCCGCCGCCTGCGCGGCGCTGCCGGCGCGGCCCTGCGTGATCGGCATCAGCGAGCTGATGCAGGCGCTGGTGCGCCGGGCCGTGACGTGGACCGACCGGCGCGAACTGGCGCCGCCCGAGGCCCGCATCGCCGACGTCCTGCTGGACGAGATCCAGCGCGCGCCGCGCGAGCCGCTGCACCTGCCCATGCCGTCGGACCCGCGCCTGGCGCGCATCGCGCGCGCGGTCTACGAACGGCCGGACGATCCCCGTTCGCTGGAGGACTGGGCGCGATGGGGCGCGGTCTCGCCGCGCACGCTGCGACGCCTGATGGCGGCGGAGACCGGCATGAGTTTCGGCCGCTGGCGGCAGCAGGCGGGATTGATCCACGCGCTGGAGCGCCTGGCGCAAGGCGAGGCGGTGGCGACGGTGGCCGACGCGCTGGGCTATGCCTCGCCCAGCGGTTTCATCGCCATGTTCCGGCGCGCGTTCGGCGCATCGCCGGGCAGGTACTTCGCGCAGCGGCAGGAATGAGCGCCGCGCGGATTGCTCAATCGCGGGCCGCGGCCAGCGCCGTCTTGCCGACCATGTCGGCGATCTCTCCGACCATGGCGCGCGTCAGGCGCTTGGCGCCCAGGCGCCGCAGCAGCGCCTCGCGCGCGACGGCGAAGACTATGGCCTGTCCCAGGATGGCATGGGCCCGCAGGATGCTGTCGCGGCTGTCCGCCGGGAACCGCCGGCTGGCCGCGACCCGCTCCGTCACGGCTTCGTGCAGGGGCATGAACAGGCCGGCGTGGATCGCCTCGAACTTCGGCGTGGGTTGCAGCTGTTCGCGCGCCAGCAGCAGGCTGCGCGCGGCGGAGGCCTCGGAATCCAGCAGGGCGGTGGCGAAACCGCGCATGAGCGCCTCCAGCTGCGTCGCCGCTACACGGGCCGTGGCGGGCGGCGCGTCGGGCAGGTCCAGGCGCGCGGCGATGTCCTGCGCGGTCTGTTCCAGCACGGCCGCATAGACGCCTTCCTTGCCGCCGAAATGATAGGGAATGGCGGATTGATTCACGCCCGCCGCCTCCGACAGCTGGCGCGTGCGCACGCCTTCCAGCCCCAGTTGGCTGAACAGCGTCAGTCCGGCCAGCAGCAGCCGCTCGCGCGTGTCGGCGGCGCGGTCGGGGCTGGCGGGTTCTGTCGTCGATGTTTTCATGGTCGGTCTCGTTTCCTGCTACGTCATGGGCCGGGCGCCGTGGGGCGGCCCGGCCGTGTCCTCAGCCGTCGGCGCGCATCAGCCGGGTCGAGTTCTCGTTCAGCGCGATGCCGGTCTGTTCGCCCACGATCACCGTGCCGCCGATATTGGCCAGATGGCGCCCGAAGCCGCAATTGGGTTCGAACGCAAAGCACATGCCGGGCTGCAGGGGCAGTTCCCGTCCGACGGTCGGCAGCGGCCTGAGCTGCGGATAGCGGGCGGCCTCAGGCAGCGATTCTATGCCGGGCGCGGTGCCGAAGCCTACCGGACCGTAGGGGTTGATGCTGTGGACCAGCGGATGCACATGCCAGCCGCCGGATGCCAGCAGGGGAGCTTCCATGGCGTCGACCAGGTCGCCGAAGGTATTGCCGGCGCGCAACGCGGCCACGCCGGCCTCATAGCTCGCGCGGGCGACGTCGGCGGCGCGCAGGATGTCAGGATGTACGTCGCCGACCGCGACGGCCGCCTGGTGCTGGGTTTCCATCAGGCCGTAGAGGGCGAAGATTTCCGACAGCACGATGTCGCCTTCGCGCAGGATCCTGGGCGCTTGCGAGCGGTACTGCCAGGCCGGAGGCCCCCAGCCCACATATTCCGGGCCCGTGCCCAGCAGGACCTCGGCGGTGTAGCCGCCCATGGCGAAGCAGGTGGCGGTGACGGCGGCCACCAGCTCGGCCTCGCTCACGCCCGGCCTGGCCGTGGCTCGCAGGGTTTCGCTCATGGCTTCGCCGATGGCGGCCGCGTAACGGACCAGGCCCAGCTCTTCCTCGCTCTTGACCGAGGCGCGGCGGAAGAAGGCCTTGTACACCGGCACGAATTCCGCCTTGGGCAGGGCCTGCGCCATGCCCTGCAGCGTGCGAGCGGGCACGGCGCCGTCGAAGTAGAAGGGCGGATAGGGCTCCAGCCCGATGATGCCGATGCGGCTGCCATCCAGCCCCCGCTCGGCCAGCCAGGCGCCGACGTCGCGGCCGGTCTTGCCCACGTACAGCTGTTCCGGCGCGATCCATTGCTGGTCGCCGCGCAACGCGGCCTGGATGTGGTCCGCGATCATCAGCGAGGCGAAGGTATAGACCCTGGGCGCTTCGTCGCCGATGAAGACCACGATGGATCCGGGGCGGTCGTTGCTGAAGTAGCAATCGGGGGAAAAACCAGCCGGCGCGGCCGCTTCGCGGTCGCCGTAGACAACCAGGGCCCGCAGGCCCTCGGCCTGCATGATGTCGCGGGCCAGGTCCCAGCGCCGGCTTCTTTCCGCCATCGACAGGGGGGCGGGAGGGGTG
>NZ_JCBANH010000047.1:0-46774 GCF_059760925.1 Achromobacter sp. 1011791174 | reverse complement strand
GACCAGGGCGGTGATTTCCTTGGCGTTCAGGTCCAGGTCGATGCCGCGGACGGCTTCGATATGGCCGTAGTTGACCTCGAGTCCGCGGACTTCCAGCATTGCGCTCATTTTGCGGCCTCCGCGTGTTCGGCGTCTTCATCGTCTTCGCGGCCCAGGTAGGCCTCGATGACCTGCTCGTTGTTGCGGATCTCTTCAGGCCCGCCGCAGGCGATGATCTTGCCGAAGTTCAGCACCGCGATCTGTTCGCACAGGCCCATGACGAAGCGCATGTCGTGCTCGATCATGAGAATGGTGTAGCCGCGTTCGCGGATCGCCAGGATCTCGCGCATGAGCTCGGCGCGCTCGCCGGTGTTCATGCCCGCGACCGGCTCGTCCAGCAACAGCAGCTTGGGCTCGGTGGCCAGCGCGCGCGCCAGCTCCAGCCGGCGCTGTTCGCCGTAGGACAGGTTGTCGGCCAGGTCATTGGCCTTGTGGTCCAGGCGCATCCAGGTCAGCAGCTCGTGGGCGCGTTCGCGGGCCCGCTTCTCGTGCTCGCGGAATCCCGGCAGGCCCAGCAGCAGGCTGGGGAAGCCGTAGTTCATGTGGCGGTAGGCGCCGACCACCACGTTTTCCAGCAGCGTCATCTCCTTGAACAGGCGAATGTTCTGGAACGTGCGGGCGATGCCCATGCGCGTGATCTGGTGCGGCGCGCGCCGCAGCAGGCTGTCGCCGTTGAACGTGATGGCGCCGCCGCTGGGCGGCAGCAGGCCGGTGATCAGGTTGAACACCGTGGTCTTGCCGGCGCCGTTCGGGCCGATCAGGCCGTAGATGCTGCCCTGGGGCACGGACAGATTGACGTCATGCAGCACATGCAGGCCGCCAAAGCTCTTGGAGACGGAGGAAAGCTCAAGCATGGCGCTTGCCTCCCTGACGCATCCAGCGCTTGAAGCGCGCCGGATCCCAGATGCCTTGCGGCAGGAACAACACGATCACCACCAGGATCACTCCATTGACGACCAGGCGGAAATCCGCGAAGCCGCGCAGCATCTCGGGCAGCACCGTGATGATGAAGCTGCCCAGCACCGGGCCCGCCAGGCCGCCGATGCCGCCCAGGATCGCCATGGTCAGGATTTCCACGCCACGGTCGAAGCCGTATTCGTTGGGTCCGATGAAAAAGGTCAGGTGAGCGTTCAGCGCGCCCGCCAGGCCGGCGATCATGGCGCCCGCCACGAATGCCAGCATCTTGTTGGCGCGCACGTCGATGCCCATCAGGCCGGCGGCGGTTTCGTCGCCGCGGATGGCGTCGAAGGCGCGGCCGATCTTGGACACACGCACGCGCCACAGCACGAACAGCACGATGACGACCGCCAGGATCACGTGCCACCACTGGGTCAGCTGCGGAATGCCGTTAAGGCCCAGCGCGCCGCCGGTGATGGACTCGGTGTTCAGCACGGTCACGCGCACCACCTCACCGAAACCCAGCGTCGCCATGGCCAGGTAGACCCCGGACAAGCGCAGCGTGGGCAGGCCGATCAGCGCCGCCACCAGGGCCGGCGCCAGCATGCCGCCGGCCAGCGCCACCGGGAAGGAGGCGTCGTAGTTCATGGTGAGCAAGGCGGCGGCGTAGGCGCCGATGCCCATGAAGGCCGCATTGGCCATGGCCAGCATGCCGCAGGCCAGCGTCAGCCAGATGGACAGGGCCAGCAGGGCATTGGTGCCCAGCGTCAGCACCAGGTTGCCATAAATGGCCCAGAAATTTTCGAATCCGCTCATCACACTCACGCCTTGCGTTGAACCACTTTGCCGAACAGGCCCTGCGGACGCACCAGCAGGATCAGGAACAGCAGGCCGAATGCCACCGCATCGCGCATGGTGGAGCCGATATAGGCCACCGACAGCACCTCGGCGAAGCCCAGGAACAGGCCGCCCAGCATGGCGCCGCGGATGTCGCCCATGCCGCCCAGGATGATGACCGCGATGCCCTTGTGCAGCATGGGCTGGCCCATGAGCGGGAAGAGCGCGTTCGAGTACAGCCCGATCAGCACGCCGGCCACGCCGCCCAGCGCCGCGGCGGCGAACGAAGTGGTGATGAACAGTTTTTCAACATTGATGCCCAGCAGCCAGGCGGCCTTGGGCGATTCGGCGATGGCGCGCAGCGCGCGGCCGAACTGCGTGCGGCGCATGACGAACATCAGCACGGCCATCAGCGCGAAGGACATGAAGATGATGCCCAGCTCGATCACGGTCAGGTGCAGACCGGCGACCTCGATCACTTCCTCGGGCACGGTGCCGTGCGGGAAGCGCAGGTTGCTGGCGCCGAAAATGCCCTGCGCGGCGTTGTTCAGGATGATGCCCACGCCGATGGTGGCGATCATGGGAATCAGGTGAGGCGCGTTGCGCTTGCGCAGCGGCTTGAGCACCAGGTAGTCGATGATGACGCCGGTCAGGCCCGCGACGACGAAGGCCGCCACCAGTCCCGCCCACAGCGGCAGGGCCAGGTTCTGCACCACGGTCAGCGCCGCGTAGGCCCCCACCATGAAAACCGCGCCATGCGCCAGATTGATGACCCCGAGCACGCCGAAGACCAGCGTGAAGCCCAGCGCGAACAGGGCGTAGACGCAGCCCAGCGACAAGGCGTTGACGAATTGTTGTTCCAACATGATTGGACGTTCCAGATAAAACCGAAAGGACCGCCGCGCCGCGCTGATGGCGCGGGCCTGCGCCCCGCGGATGCGCTTCTGCTTGAAGCGCTCCCGCGACAAGGAAATGCTCCCGCGCCGCTTGCGCCGCGCGGGCCTGCTGCCCCCGGGGGATGTTCTTGTCTTGGGGCGGCCCTGCTATGAAAAGCGCCTGGCGCACGCCCCGTCCAGGCCGCGCGCCAGGCGCATCCCCCATCAGGGGGACGCGTGCCGATTACTTCTCGATGACGTACTTGCCGTCCTTGGTCACGCTGACGATCGGCGCCTGGTCGGCGTCGTAGCCGGCGGGCTTGCCGGCGCGGTCGTTGGCCTGGCGGAACTTGAAGGCGCCGGTGGCGCCGGTCCACTGCACCGACGGCAGCGCGTCGCGCAGTGCCGTGCGGTCCTTGGGCAGGTCGCCGCTGATCTTGGTGTTCTTCAGGGCCTGGGCGACGATGTACATGGCGTCGTACGACTGGGCCGCGAACTGGTCGGGCGCGCCGTTGAACTTGGCCTTGTAGGCGTCGATGAACTTCACGTTCTCGGCCGACTTGTTCTCGATGGACCAGGGGCTGCCGATCCACAGGTTGTTCGACGCGCCGCCGGGAGCCAGATCGAAGATCTTGACCGAGTTCATGCCGTTGCCGCCGATGACCGGCAGGTTGATGCCGAGCTGGCGGGCCTGCACCATGATCGGGGCGCCTTCGGCCAGCAGGGCCGACAGCACGATGGCGTCGGGGTTGGTGCCCTTGATCTTGGTCAGCTGGGCCTTGAAGTCCACGTCGCCCTTGGCGAAGGTCTCGGTCGTGGTGACCGGGATCTTCTGGTCTTCCAGGGCCTTCTTGAAGTTGTCGTAGCCGCTCTTGGTGAAGACGTCGTCGTTGCCGTAGAGCACCGCCACGTTCTTCAGGCCGGTCTTGGCCTTGACGGTGGAGATGGTGGCCGGCAGCACGTCGGCTTCGGTGACCGAGTTGCGGAACACGTAGTTGCCGATGGAGGTGATGCCATCGGCGGTGTTGGAGGTGCCGAAGACGACCGTCTTGGCGGCCTGGGCGATCGGGTCGGCGGCCTGGGCCGAGTTCGACAGCGTCGGGCCGAAGACCATCAGGACGTTGTCCTTGAAGATCAGCTTCTTGAAGACGTTGATGGCTTCTTCCTTCTTGCCCTGTTCGTCCTCGATCACCAGCACGACCTTGTTGCCGTTGATGCCGCCGGCGGCGTTGATTTCATCGGCAGCCAGCTGGAAGCCGTTGCGGATCGACGCGCCGTACTGGGCGGCGCCGCCCGACAGGGCCTCGGCCACGCCCAGCTTGAGGTCGGCCGCGTGGGCAGCCGGAACGACACCGGCCGCGATCAGCGCGGCCAGCAGCTTCTTGGTCTTCGATTGCATGGTTGATACCACCCTAAAGTCTGTCTCGGAATGTTTGGTAATCCGGGTCGGCCAGGCCTGCCGGATTGACAGCGGTTGCCGCTCGAAGGCGGCGCGTTCGCGCGTCAAGACCCGGCATATTACTCCTTTTGTATCAGGCCGAAACTTGAATGCCGTTCAACAAAAGGCGCCAAACCGCCCGATTTCTAGTCAAAAACCAGGGGAAATCAGTGAAAACCCCACTCCTTGCCGAATGCCATTCGGCATCGGCTTCCTGCTCAGCTCCTGGCCGACAGCGCCACGCCCAGGTACTGGCCGTAGGCGCCCTCGGTCAGGCGGAACCAGGGCATCTCGCTGTCGCGAAAACCCATATAGCTGCTGTGCAGCGCCTTGAAGGCCGGGTCCTTGTCGCCCAGTTCCTTGTAGAGCTGCTGCGTGGCCTCGAAGGCCGCGTCCATGATCGAGCGGGAAAAGGCGCGCAACTGCGCGCCATTGGCCGTCAACTGCGCCAGGGCGCCGGGATTGCGCGCGTCATAGCGGGCCGAGGCGGCGGCGTGCGCGGCACGGGCGGCGGCCTCGACCACCGATTGGTAGTTCTTGGGCAGCTTGCTCCAGGCCTCGTCATTGATATAGAGCGACAGCTGGCCGCTGCCGGCCCACCAGCCCGGCCCGTAATAGAACTTGGCGAACTTGTTCAGCCCTAGCTTGCTGTCATCGTAGGCGCCGGATCCGGCCACGGCCTCCAGGCCGTCCTTCTCGGCCGCCTGCCCCAGCTCGGCCAGCGCCGCCTGCTGCGGCGCCACGCCCAGGCGGGCCAGCACGTCGGCGGCCAGGCCGTCCACGCGCATCTTCAGGCCCTTCAGGTCGCCCACGCGCTTGACCTCCTTCCTGAACCAGCCGCCCATCTGGCCGCCGGTATTGCCCAACGGGAAGTTGACGGCCTTCAGGGGCTTGAACAGCTCGCGGGTCAGGCGCAGGCCCTCGCCTTCCATCATCCAGGCGTCCATCTGGCGCGCGGTCAGGCCGAAAGGCATGCCGGCATCGAAGCAAAAGGCGGGATTGCGCGCGTGCAGCAGCGCGGAAGAGGCGTGGGCGCATTCGACCTTGCCGGCGCCGACAGCGTCGACCAGCTCGGCCGCGGGCGCGACCTCGCCCTCGGGCAGGTGGCGGATGCTGAACTTGCCGCCGGTGGATTCGGAAACGAACTTGCAGAAGGTCTCGCCCGCGCCGAAGCGCAGGTCCAGGGCGCTGGGGAAACCGGAGGCCAGGCGCCACTTCAACGACGGCGAATCCTGGGCATATGCCGGCGCGGCGATGGCCGCGCCCGTTGCCACGGCGCCGAGCCCCGCCTGTTTCAAGAATGAACGTCGTTGCATCTCTTGCTCCTTCTTTACAGCAACACCAGGGACTTCCAGCAATACCCGCCGGATATTACACGCTGGCGCGGTCAGGGATTGCTAGAGGAATTCCCGAGCAGGTAAGGGATTGCAAAGGCGGGATTGCAAAGACGCGACGGCGCGGGCGGCCGGGCAAGGCGGCGTTGGCCGGGGCCGCGCCCCGGCCAACGGGATCAGACGCCGGCGATGGCCATCTGCTCGATCAGGATCGAGCCCGTGGTCTTGGTGCCGCGCGAGATGACGTCGGCGCCCACCGCCACGATCTGGCGGAACATGTCGTTCAGGTTGCCGGCGATGGTCACTTCCTGCACGGCGTGCTGGATCTTGCCGTTCTCGACCCAATAGCCGAACGCGCCGCGCGAATAGTCGCCGGAGACGTAGTTCACGCCCTGCCCGATCAGCTCGGTGACCAGGAAGCCCGTGCCCATCTTGCGCAGCATGGCTTCGAAATCGTCGCCGGCCTGGGTCTGGGTGGAGCTGAAGGTCAGGTTGTGCGAGCCGCCGGCGTTGCCGGTGGTGGTCATGCCGAGCTTGCGGGCGGTGTACGAGGACAGGAAATAGCCTTCCAGCACGCCGGCCGTCACCACGCTGCGCTTGCGCGTGCGCACGCCTTCGTCGTCGAACGGCGAGCTGCCCATGGCGCCACGCACGTGCGGATCCTCGGTCAGGTTGATGTGCGACGGGAAGATCGGCTTGCCCAGGGCGTCGAGCAGGAAGCTGGCCTTGCGGTACAGCGCGCCACCGTTGGCCGCCTGCGTCAGGGCGCCGACCAGGCCCAGGGCCAGCGGCGCCTCGAACAGCACCGGGAACTTGCCGGTGCGGATGCGGCGCGCCGACAGGCGCGACAGCGTGCGCCCGGCGGCATAGCGACCCACGGCCTCGGGCGAGGCCAGGCTGGCCGGATCGCGCTCGGACGTGTACCAGTAATCGCGCTGCATGCCGTTGCCGCGGCCGGCGATCGGCGCCACCGACAGGCTGTGGCGCGAATAGGCGTAGCCACCCAGGAAGCCACGGGTATTGCCCATGACGAACTGGCCTTCGTAGGTGCCCACCGAGGCGCCATCGGTATTGGTGATGCGGGAATCGACCTCGCGGGCGGCGCGCTCGGCGCGCAGGGCCAGCTCGGCCGCCTCTTCGGTGGACACCGGCCAGGCGTGGTGCAGGTCCAGGTCGGGGAATTCGGTGGCCAGCTGATCGGCGTCGGGCAGGCCGGCCGCCGGGTCGGCGGCGGTATGGCGGGCAATGTGCCAGGCCGCTTCCACGGTCTGGCGCAGCGCCGCCTCGGAAAAATCGGAGGTCGAGGCCGAGCCTCGGCTCTGGCCGGCGTAGACCGTCAGGTCCAGCGAGCGGTCGCGGGTCTGCTCGACGGTTTCGATGTCGTTCTTGCGCACGGAGACCGACAGCCCCAGGCTCTCGGAGACTTCAGCCGCCGCGTCCGAGGCGCCGATCTGGCGCGCGTAGGCGAGGGTTTGCTCGACGAGTTCGGAAAAACGCGCGTGATTTGCCGCCAGCGGCAGGGATGAGGAGGGTTTGACCATTGCTGTCCAATTTGCAGAGACGGTTATCATAGCCAAGTCTGTCATTGCGCAGTTTTCCATGAATTCCCATCCCGAAGAAGAATCCGTCGACGAAGGCTACGACGAGAACGGCTACGACCGTCCCAGCAAATCCCAGGTCAAGCGCGAGATGCACGCGCTGCTGGACCTGGGCAAGCAGCTGATCGCCCTGTCGCCCGAACGCCTGAAACAGCTGCCGCTGGCGGAACGCCTGTACGAAGCCATCCGCATGGCCCAGCGCACCACCAGCCGCGAGGGCCTGCGCCGCCAGACCCATTTCGTGGGCAAATTGATGCGCGACGCCCCCGCCGAGGAAATCCGCGCCCAGCTCGACGTCTGGGAAAACGGCTCGCGCGAGGAAACCGCCGCCATGCACCGGCTGGAGACCCTGCGCGACCGCCTGCTCGACGACGACGAGGCCCTGACCCGCCTGCTGGAGAACAATCCGCAGGCCGACGTGCAGCACCTGCGCGCCGTGATCCGGGCCGCGCGCAAGGAAAAACAGGCCAACGCCGCCCTGCTGCAAGGCCAGGAGCCGCAAAAGAAGCAGTACCGGGCGCTGTTCCAGGCGCTCAAGGCCCTCATCCACTGATTCCATCCATGACCGCCACGACCGACCTGCTCGACTGCATCGAGATCGAAACCGCCCCCAATCCCACGCACGCCGTGATCTGGCTGCACGGGCTGGGCGCCGACGGCAACGACTTCGCGCCCATCGTGCCGGAGCTGGACCTGCCGGCCGGCAGCAAGGTGCGCTTCGTGTTCCCGAACGCGCCGGTGCAGCCGGTGACCATCAACAATGGCATGGCCATGCGTTCCTGGTACGACATCCTGGTGATGGACCTGGTGCGCGTCGAGGACGGCGCCGGCATCCGCCGCTCGGAAGCCGAGATCCACAAGCTGATCGCGCGCGAGAACGCCCGCGGCATCCCCACGTCCAACATCGTGCTGGCCGGCTTCTCGCAGGGCTGCGCCATGACGCTGCACACCGGCCTGCGCCTGCCCGAGAAGCTGGCCGGCATGATGGGCCTGTCGGGCTACCTGCCGCTGCTGGACACCGCCGAGGCCGAGCGCCACGGCGCCAATGCGCGCACTCCGATCTTCCTGGCCCACGGCACTTTCGATCCGGTCGTGCCGCTGGCGCGCGCCAAGGCCACGCTGGCCGAGCTGCAGCGCCTGGGCTGCGACGTGCGCTGGCACACCTATGGCATGCCGCATTCCGTGTGCGCCGAGGAAGTGGCCGACATCTCGCGCTTCCTGCGCGAAGTGCTTAGCTGAGCAAGTCAACGGCAGCCCCCTGATACGCCATCAGAGCCTATAAACGCCGCCCCATCGGGGCCGCACGGAGCCGGCTTCGCCGGTCCGTAGCGGCGCCCCCCTGGGGGGGAAGCGCGCAGCGCTTCGGGGGGGGGACTAAACCTCTAGCCAGACCCGCCGCATGGTCGGGTCTTCCGGGTCGGGATCATTGGTGAAACCCAGGCTGGTCATCAGCGCCAGCATGGGCCGGTTGGTCGACAGCACCAGCCCGTCGATGTATTCCAGCCCCTGCTCGCGCGCCGCGTCGATCAGCGCCGACATCAGCTGACGCCCCAGGCCGCGGCGCTGCCAGTCGTCGCCGATCACCAGCGCGTACTCGGCGCCGCGCCCGTCCGGGTTGCGCAGATAGTGCGCGAAGCCCACCAGCACCTCTCTCGGATGGCCGCGATTGGCGGGATTGGGCACCAGCGTGGCGGCGACCAGCGCCAGCTCGCGGTGATAGTCCACCTGGGTATAGCGCGACACCATGCGCGGCGTCAGCTCGCGCATCATCGACACGAAACGCATGTAGCGCGAGCGCTCGGACAGGCCACGGATGAACTCCTGCAACGACTCGGCGTCCTCGGGACGGATCGGCCGCAGCACCCACGGGATGCCGTCGTTGAAGCGTCGCACCTGCACCAGCCGCGCCGGATACGGGTGGATCGCCATGTGCGGGTAGCCGGCGGTCTGCGGCGTGGCGCAGCCGGGCGTCTCGGTCAGCGTCATGCGCAGTCCGCCCGCGCGCAGCTGGGTTTCGCCCGCGTAGAGCGGATCGATGTCGAGCGATTCGATGTCCGGCAATTCCGAGACCAGTTCGGACACCTGCACCAGCGCCTGCTGCAGCGCCTCGGCCGCCAGATGGCCGACGCGCGGCGCCAGCACGCGGCGCCATAGCCGGCTGCGCTCGATCAGCTGGCGCGCCAGGAAGCCGTTGAGCGGCGGCAGGTCCATGCCACGATCGGACTGCGACAGGAAGGCGTCCGGGCCGCCCGCGCCAAAGCGGATCACGGGGCCAAATTGCGGATCGCGACGCACGCGCACCGCCATGGGACGCGACTCGGGTTCGGCCGAGGCCACCTCCAGCGGCGCATCGCGCAAGGGCACGTAGAACAGCGCCAGCAGGGAGCGGATCTCGGACGTGTTCAGCTCGCGCCGGCATTCGGCGCGCACCCGCGCCAGCAGGTCCCGGGCCGCGACCAGGTCAGGAACATGGCTGGCGGGCTCGGGCGGCTGGGTCTGCAACAGCAGCTGCTGGTTGTAGTGATGCGTGGCCAGCACGCCGAAGGCGTCAGCGGCGGATTCTGGCGTGCGAAACGCCGAAGTGCCGGCATCGTCCAGCATGCGCCGCAGCGGCCGCATGCCGGCGTCGCCCATGAAACAGGTCACCACGGGCTTCCTGGCCTTGGGCGCGACCTGAGCCAGCTCGCGCGCCACGGCCGGCATGTCGGCCAGCGCGTCCGGCGCCAGCAGCACCAGCACGCCGTCCACGCCTGCATCGTCCAGCACGGCGTCGAGGATCGCGCGGATGCGCTCGGGCGTCAGCGGCACATAGGTGATGACGGGATTGGCGATGGCCGCGTCCGGCTCCAGCATGGCCGCCAGCGCCCGCTGTGTCGCGGGCGTCAGCTCGGCCTTGAGCACGGCGGCGTCGGGGCCGATCAGGTCCAGGGCCAGCTGCGGCGGTCCGTTGCCGTTGGAGATCAGCGCCACGCGCCGCCCCTTCGGCCGCCGGGTATAGCCCAGCACCTTGACCGCCGAGAACAGCTGCACGAAGTAGCGCACCCGCACCGCGCCGGCGCGCCGCAGCGCGGCGTCGAACACAGCATCGCTGCTGTCGGCGCCGTGCTGGCCGGCCTTGAGCACGATGACCGGCTTCACGCTGGCGGCGGCGCGCAGCACGCTCATGAACTCGCGCGCCGGCCCGACGTCCTCCAGATAGAGCACGATGCTGTCGGTGCGCGGGTCGCTGGCCAGGTAGTCCAGCACCTTGGACAGGCCGACCACGGCCTCGTCGCCCAGCGAGACGGCGACGGAAAAGCCGATGTGCACGTCCTCGGCCCAGTCCATGACCGCCGCCATGATGGAGCGCGACTGGGCCAGCAGGGCCACCCGGCCCGGGCGCGCCAGCACCGGGTGCTGGCTGAGGTTCAGGCCGGCGTGCGGGCGCTGCGCGCCGAAGGAGCGCGGCCCCAGCAGCTCGCAGCGGTTTTCCTCGGCCCAGGCGCGGCACAGCGCCAGCGTGCCGCGCGGATACGGATCGGGCAGTTCGTGCGGCAGCAGGATGACGGAGCGGGGCGACAGCGCCGCCAGCCGGCGCAGCGTTTCCGGCAGCACTGCCGGCGACACGCAGACCAGGGCCAGGTCGGGACGCTCGCCCGGCGCCAGGCCGTTCAGGCTGGCGGGCAGCTCGGGCGCCTCGCCCACGGCGCAATCGACCACCGTGCAGCGGGCCTTGAGCGCCGGCGACAGGGATCCCGCCGCCGGCAGGGGCCGGTCGGCCACGATCACCAGCGAACCGGGTTCGAACATCGGGGCCAGGGCGTGTCGCAGCATGGGGTGGCGGGCGCGATTCGGGCGCTAATCTAAAATAGCGTCCATCGTAACAAGACCAGCCCGCCGCATGTTTGATGTGGCCCCTGCCGGACGCCGCTTTGTGGCGTCGCCGCCATCACCGCTACGCTTCCTATGACCGCCAACGCTTCCTCCCCCATCCGCACCCGCTTCGCGCCCTCGCCCACCGGCTTCCTGCACCTGGGCGGCGCGCGCACCGCGCTGTTCTCGTGGGCCTTCGCCCGCCACCACCAGGGCACCTTCGTGCTGCGCATCGAGGACACCGATGTCGAGCGCTCCACGCCCGAGGCGGTGCAGGCGATCCTGGACAGCATGGACTGGCTTGGCATGCAGCCCGACGAAGGCCCGTTCTACCAGATGCAGCGCATGGACCGCTACCGTGAAGTGGTCGCGCAGATGCTGGCCGCCGGCACCGCCTACCATTGCTACAGCTCGCCCGAGGAAGTGGAAGCCATGCGCGAGGCCGCCCGCGCCCGTGGCGACAAGCCGCGCTACGACGGCACCTGGCGACCCGAGCCGGGCAAGACCCTGCCGCCGGTGCCCGCCGGCCGCCAGCCCGTGGTCCGCTTCAAGAACCCGCAGGACGGCGCCACCTCGTGGAACGACATGGTCAAGGGCGTGATCAGCTTCGACAATACCGAGCTGGACGACCTGATCATCGCCCGTCCCGACGGCACGCCCACCTATAACTTCTGCGTGGTGGTGGATGACTGGGACATGGGCATCACCCACGTGCTGCGCGGCGACGACCACGTCAACAACACCCCGCGCCAGATCAATATCCTGCGCGCGCTGGGCGCCGCGCTGCCCGAATACGGCCACGTGCCCATGATCCTGGGCCCGGACGGCGAGAAGCTGTCCAAGCGCCACGGCGCGGTCAACGTCATGGAATACGACAACGAGGGCTACCTGCCCGAGGCCATGATCAACTACCTGGCCCGCCTGGGCTGGAGCCACGGCGACGACGAGCTGTTCAGCCGCGAGCAGCTGGTGAGCTGGTTCGACACCCGCCACCTGTCCAAGTCCGCCTCGCAGTGGGACCCGAAGAAGCTGAACTGGGTCAACGCCCACTACATCAAGCAGATGGACGACGCCGAGCTGGCCGAGCGCGTCGCCCCGCGCGTGGCCAAGCGCGGCGGCCACCCGGAAAAGACCAACCTGCCCGGCATCATGGGCCTGCTTAAGGACCGCGCCGAAACGCTGGAACAGCTCGCCGACGGCGCCATGCTGTTCTGCGGCGAATTCAAGCCGGCCTCCGCCGAGCTGGCCGAACAGCACCTGACGCCGGCCGCGCGCGAGGCGCTGGCGGACTTCGCGCAACGCGCCCAGGGCACCGAATGGACCCGCGAGGCGCTGTCCGCGCTGATCAAGGCCGTGCTGGCCGACCGTGGCCTGAAGATGCCGCAGCTGGCCATTCCTCTGCGCGTGGCGGTGGTGGGCCAGACGCAGACGCCGGCGGTGGACGCCGTGCTGGCGCTGCTGGGCAAGGAAACGGTGCTGGCGCGCCTGGCCTCGGTCTGAGGCGCGCGCCCGGCCATGCAACTGTCCCTGGACGACCTGACCAATCTGGCGTCACAACGCCCGATCGGCGGCCGCCATCCCTGGGACAGCAACGACGAAGCCCAGGTCGATGGTTTCTACCGCCGCGTCTGCGCCGAACTGGAGCGGACGCTGCCCGCGGCCTCGCGTATCGCCTGGGGACACTATGGATCGGGCTACGCGTCCTTCGTCGACGCCTGGTTCTACCGCGAGGAGCGTGATTTCAAGACGGGCAAGGGCGACCAGCATATCGGCCTGGTGATCCTGCTGTGCCGGCTGGCGCCCTGCTTCGTCTTCATGCAGGGCGAGAAATGGCGCCATGCCACGGGCGGCAGCAGCTACCTGCCCGCGCTGGACATGGTCGACCGGCTGGACTCGCCGGCGGTCGCGGCCCTGGCCGAGCGCGCCCAGCCCGTGCTGGAGCGACACGGATTGGCGCGCGCCAGGCGTGCCGAACTGGAAGCGCCGCTGCCGCCGGATCTGAGCATCCCCACGATACTGTCCGATCCGCCCTACGCCGTGTTCGACGCCTTGTTCCACTGGGAAGACTGAAACGCGCGGCCAGCAGGCCGCGCTTGGGCGCGCCCGCCGCCTCAGGCCGTGGCCGGCGCCGCGCGGCGCTTGAGAGCCCAGGCGAAGCCCGCGCCCAGCACGGGCAGCATCACGGCCGAACCGCCGAACAGCGCGGCCGCCCCGATCTCGTCCACCACCGCGCCGGCCAGCGCCACGCCGGCGGCCTGCCCCATGAACAGGCAGGACGCGAACCAGGCCACTGCCGTGCCGCGCGCGGACGGCACCATCTGGGTGGCATTGGTCTGCAAGGTAGCGTGCAGCAGGTAATAGCCGAAGCCCGCCAGCACGCTCGCCGGCAGGCTCCACACCCAGGCCGGCCCCAGCAGATAGGACAAGAAGGCCACGCCCAGCACCAGCCCGCCCGCCACCGCCAGTCCGCGCTCGCCGAGCCGCTTGAGGATGCGACCGGCCACCACGGTGTATAGCAATCCGCCCACCGCATAGACCGCCACCAGCGCGCCGGCGGCGGTCAGCGAAATATCGAAGCGCTCGTGCAGATAGGACGGAGCGAAGGCCAGCGCGCCGAACACCAGCAGCCCCTCGATGAATACGGTCGCCAGCACCACGCGCGGCCAGGGCGCGGCCAGCACCAACCGCGCCTGCGCGACAAAGCCCTGGCGCGCGCCGGCGGCCAGGCCCGCGCCCAGGCCGGCCGCCTGCTGGCGCCGGACTTCCTGGCGCAACAACAGGCCGACGATCAGATAGCCGCAAACCAGCGCCGCGAAGGCCCAGCGCCAGCCCACCGTGTCCGCGAACAGGCCGCCGGCGAGCTGGCCGGCGGACATGCCGAGGATGGTGCCGGTCAGGAAACGCGCCAGCGTGGCCTGCCGGCGCTCATAAGGAACGGTGTCGCCGATCCAGGCCATGGACAGCGGCACGATGCCGGCCCCGGCCGCGCCCGACAGGGCCCGGCACAGCACCAGCATATCGAGCGACTGGGCCATGACGGCGCCCGCGCTGCCCAGCGCGCAGGCGAAGGTGGCGACGCTGACCACGCGGTACTTGCCATAGCGGTCGCCCACGGGACCGAAGAACATCTGCAGCACGCCATAGGCCACGGCGAAGGCCGTGACGGCGCGCGCGGCCTGCCCGGTGGTGGTGCCGAACTCGGCCGCGAGCTGCGGCAGCATGGGATCACAGATGCGGAAGGCGCTGGCGCTGACGAAGGCAGCCAGGGCGAGCAGCGCGATGGCGCGCGCTTCGGAGGACAGGGCGGGCATGATGGCCGGGACGTGGTGGCAGGCGAAACCCGCACCTTACCGCAGCCCGCCGCGGCCGACCCGGCCGCCGGGCGAAATGTCCGCCCGGCGCAACGCTCAATACGGCAGGCGGTAGCCCTGCGGCATGCGGCGGGCGGTCACGACCTGCCCGCCGGACTTCAGCTCGCGCAACGTCAGCTTGGCCTGTTCGACCTTCTCGACGCGGTAGCGGTTCAGGTAGATGGGATCGTCGAAGTCCACGATCTCGCCGTTCGAGACGGTGGTGCGCATGGTGTAGACGCCGTCGGCCACGGTCCAACAGCCGCTCTCGCGCAAGGCCGGACGCGTCTTGCGGCCGATCTTGAGCTGGGTCTCGTATGCCATGGTGCCGTCGGCGCGCAGCACGGTCAGCGACTGGAAGTCGCCGCTCACGCCACGCGGCTTGGAACTCGAATACCAGGTGCCGACCATCGGATCACCGCTCTTGACGGGCACGCAGGCCGGCGGCTTGGGCGGTCCCTCGGGCTTGGCCTCCGTGATGGCGGCGGGCTTCCTGGCGGCGCAGCCGGCCAGGATCAGGGCGACGCCAAACGCGCCGGCCATACGCAAATACAGACTGCTCATGAATTCCTCAACACGTCCGCCGACGCGCCGCGCCGATCCCCCGGCGCGCCCCTCGCGCGACAAACATCAGGCACTCTAAAGAGGGCAAGATGAAGAATCAACGACGATTGCTGCGACCGCGCGCGCCTAGTGCAATTGCGCAACAGTCGAGCTGGCGCGGCGCCAGTTTTAGCGCTGGAACCCGCAAAAATGCGTTGGTTTCAAGCGACACGGCCTCGGGGCGCGCACGATGTCGACGCGCTGCATGCGCCGCCCTGCCACGTCGCGGTGCTCTTTAAATAGAGCGGAAGAGCGCCGCGACATCCACGCCTCACAACGGCAGGCGCTGCTCGTGCTTGATCTCGCGCAGCGCCACGATGGTGCGGGTCTGGCGGATGCCCGGCATGTTGAACAGGAAGCGGTGCAGGAAGCGGTCGTAGGCTTCGGGGCTTTCCACCAGTATCTTCAACAGGAAATCCGAGTCGCCCGTGACCGCATAACATTCAAGGATCTCGGGCGCGTCGCGCACCGAGCGCTCGAAGTTCTCGACCGTGTTGGCGGAATGCCGCTCCAGGCTGATCTGCGCGAACATGCAACCCAATCCGACCTTGGCCCGGTCCACCTGCGCGCTGTAGCCCTGGATCACGCCGCTGGCTTCCAGCGCCTTGACCCGCCGCCACACCGGAGCGGCCGACAGGCCGACCTTGTCCGACAGCTGCTGCGCCGAGGCCCGGCCGTCCTCCTGCAGGGCCTTGAGGATGTTGATGTCGGTCTTGTCCATATGGGCTTGTCTCCTGTTTTGATCTGATTATCGGTAAAACGAAATATTCATTGCGAATTATAGGGATAGCACGATCCGATAACGCAATAAACCCGATGCTCCGCGAACCTATCATGGTGCCAAACTAGGAGCATCAACCATGGACGGCACCCCCGCCCCCGAACCTCAGCTGGATCTGGACTACCAGCTGGGCGACAACCTCACGCGCAGCACCGGCCGCATTTTCCTGACCGGCACCCAGGCGCTGGTGCGCATCATGCTGACGCAGCGCCGGATGGATAAGGAGCGCGGCCTGAACACGGCCGGCTTCGTGTCCGGCTACCGCGGATCGCCGCTGGGCGGCGTGGACATGGCCATGTGGAAGGCGCAGAAGGCGCTGGACGCCAACCAGATCAGCTTCCTGCCCGGCATCAATGAAGACCTGGCGGCCACGGCCGTCATGGGCACGCAGCAGGCCGGCATGCGCGCGGACCGCAAGGTCGATGGCGTGTTCGCCATGTGGTACGGCAAGGGTCCGGGCGTGGACCGCGCCGGCGA
Organism: Achromobacter sp. 1011791174; assembly: GCF_059760925.1. Lineage (NCBI taxonomy): Bacteria > Pseudomonadati > Pseudomonadota > Betaproteobacteria > Burkholderiales > Alcaligenaceae > Achromobacter > Achromobacter sp. 1011791174. Next base: position 30,693 of record NZ_JCBANH010000047.1, on the reverse strand, counting down.
CGCCCTGCACCACGGCAATGCCGCGGGCGCCTCGCGCAACGGCGGCGTGCTGGTGGTGGTGGGCGATGACCATACCGCCGTCTCGTCCTCGATCCCGCACGCCAGCGAGGCCTCGCTGATCGGCTGGCAGATGCCCATCGTGCATCCCTCGTCCATCGACGAATACGAGACCTTCGCGCTATGGGGCTGGGCGCTGTCGCGCCACTCGGGCGCCTGGGTGGCGTTCAAGGCCGTGTCCGAGACCATCGAATGCGGCCATTCCTTCACGCCCGCGCCGCCGCAACACTACGACATGCCGGCGGATCCGGACCTGCCGCCCGAAATGCTGGAGTACTCGGCCCGCGACTTCCTGTCGCTGGCGGTCGAGACGCGCATGAACCTGCGCATGAAGGCGGTGGCCGCCTTCGCGCGCCGCCACAGCATCGACAAGCTCGCCTGTCCGGCGCCCAAGGCCGTGGCCGGCATCGTCACGGTCGGCAAGGCGCACCTGGACACCATGGAAGCGCTGGCGCGGCTGGGCGTGGACACCGTCACCGCCAACGCGCCTGTACGCATCTACAAGCCCGGCCTGACCTGGCCGCTGGACGCCGGGCGCCTGCTGGAATTCGCGCGCGGCCTCTCGCACATCCTGGTGATCGAGGAAAAGGGCGCGGTGGTCGAAAGCCAGATCAAGGACCTGCTGTTCAACCAGCCAGACCGCCCCACCGTCATCGGCAAGAAAGGCTTTGACGGCGAAGCGCTGGTGCCCTCGGCCGGGCAGCTGCGCCCGTCGCTGCTGGCGCGGCCGCTGGCAGCCTGGCTGGCCCGCGCGGCCGGCCTGCCCGCCGCCGGCGACCTGGCCGGTTTCGAGTGCCAGGCGCCGCTGTCCAACGAGGCCGACGGCATGCGCCGCCGCCCCTACTTCTGTTCGGGCTGTCCGCACAGCACCTCGACCAAGGTGCCCGAGGGCAGCCAGGCCCTGTCGGGCGTGGGCTGCCACTACATGGCAGCCTGGATGGACCGCGACACCGGCGGCCTGACCCAGATGGGCGGCGAAGGCGTGGACTGGATCGGTCTGTCCCGCTACACCAAGATGCCGCACGTGTTCCAGAACATGGGCGAAGGCACGTACTACCACTCCGGCTACCTGGCCATCCGCCAGGCGGTCGCGGCGCGCGCCAACATCACCTACAAGATCCTGTTCAACGACGCCGTGGCCATGACCGGCGGACAGCCGGTGGACGGCCCGATCTCGGTGCCGCAGATCTGCCAGCAACTGCGCGGCGAGAACGTGGCCCGCATCGTCGTCACCTCCGACGAACCCGAGAAATACCAGGGCGTGGACCTGGGCGGCATCCGCGTGCACCACCGCCGCGAGCTGGACGCGCTGCAGCGCGAACTGCGCGAGATTCCCGGCGTCACCGTGCTGATCCACGACCAGACCTGCGCCGCCGAAAAGCGCCGCCGCCGCAAGAAGAACCAGTTCCCCGACCCGGCCCGCCGCATGCTGATCAACAGCGCGGTCTGCGAAGGCTGCGGTGACTGCGGCGTGCAATCGAACTGCCTGTCGGTGGTGCCGCTGGAAACGCCCTACGGCCGCAAGCGCGCCATCGACCAATCCAGCTGCAACAAGGACTACTCCTGCGCCGAGGGTTTCTGTCCCAGCTTCGTGTCCGTCATGGGCGGCAAGCCGAGGAAAAGCGCCGCGCCCAAGGCCGACCAGGAGCGGCTGCAGCAGCTCATCGCGCAACTGCCGGCGCCCGCGCCGGCCGCGCTGGACCGGCCGTACCGCCTGCTGGTGGCGGGCATGGGCGGCACCGGCGTCATCACCATCGGCGCGATCATTTCCATGGCCGCGCACCTGGAAGGCCTGTCGGCCGCCGTGCTCGACCTGACCGGCCTGGCGCAGAAAGGCGGCACCGTGGTCAGCCACATCCGGCTGGCGCCGGCCGGCGCCCAGCCCGGCCCCGTGCGGCTGGACTGGCAGCAGGCCGACGCCGCCATCCTGTGCGACCCGGTGGCCTCGGTGGCGCCGGACTCGCTGGGCGCGCTGCGCCACGGCCACACCCAGGTCACCGTGAACACCTATGTGGCTCCGGTGTCGGAGTTCACCCGCAATCCGGACGCGGCCATGCGCCCCGAGGCGCTGCTGGCCAAGATCCGCCACGCCGCCGGCGATGCGCATACCGCCGCGATCGACGCGCACGCGGCCGCGCTGGCCCTGTTCGGCGACAGCATCCTGTCGAACATGTTCATGCTGGGCTATGCCTGGCAGCGCGGCGGCGTGCCGCTGTCGCACGCCGCCATCAACCGCGCCATCGAGCTGAACGGCGTGGCCGTGGCCGCGAACCGGGCCGCCTTCGACAGCGGCCGCCTGGCGGCGCACCAGCCCGACGCGCTCTCGACCGCGCTGCGTCCGCGCGCCCAAGTCGTGCAACTGCATGTGCCGGAATCGTTCGAGCACGCCGTCGCGCGCCGCCTGGCCGACCTGACCGCCTACCAGGACGCCGACTACGCCCGTCAATATCAGGACGTGGTCGAGCGGGTCGCGGCGCGCGAACGCGAACTGGCGCCCGACGCCAAGCCGCGGCTGGCGCTGGCGGTGGCGCGCAGCCTGTTCAAGCTCATGGCCTACAAGGACGAGTATGAAGTGGCGCGGCTCTACACCGGCGACGCGTTCCGGGCCCAGCTCCAGGACCAGTTCGAAGGCGAATACAGCCTGCGCTTCCACATGGCGCCGCCGATCTTCGCGCGCAAGGATCCGCGCACCGGCGTGCCGCGCAAGATGACGCTGGGTCCGCGCACCATGACCGCGCTCAAGCTGCTGGCCCGCTTCAAGCGTGTGCGCGGCACCTGGCTCGACCCGTTCGGCCGGACCGCCGAACGCAAGATGGAACGCGCCCTGATCGCCGAGTACCGCCAGACCGTGGATCAGTTGCTCGACGGCTTGAACGCGGACAAGCTCGGACAGGCGGCCACCATCGCCGCCCTCGCGGAAACGGTACGCGGCTTCGGCCACGTGAAGGCCGCGAACGTCGAGAAGTACCGGACCGAGTTGGCGCGCTTGATGCAAAGCTATACGGCGCCTGCGCCTCGCGACATGCCCCTGCGCAAAACCGCGTAAACACTCGCTCTCACGAGTCCGATCCTGGGCGCGCCTTGCTGGGCGCGCCCAGTGCATTTCGTAACAATCTTTTGGAGGCATGGTCACATCTTCTTCTTGTAGCTGTCTTAGTCGATCACTAGAATTAGTGCGAAATGAGGGGTGCTACACTACATGTTGTGGTCGCCCAAGCGCTGATTCCCGTCGGCCACGCCATCCGGACGACACCGTCCCAGCGTCGCGATCCCCCTCAAAACAGAACCCATTCCGTATCCGGCGCGATGCCGTCGCGCCCTATCTACGCGCTTTCCACACAGGAGCTTCCATGCAGACTACGATCGCCTCTGTGACCCGGCCCACGGCCGTGCCGCCCTCCCAAACCGATGCTTCGACCGACGCCAACGGCGGTCAGTGGGGCAGCTACAACCTGATCCGCCGCAATGGCTCGGTGGTCGGTTTCGAGCCCAGCAAGATCGCCATCGCCATGACCAAGGCCTTCCTGGCCGTCAATGGCGGCCAGGGCGCGGCTTCGGCCCGCGTGCGCGAGCTGGTCGAATCGCTGACCAAGCAGGTCGTCAACGCGCTGGTGCGCAACCGTCCCGGCGGCGGCACCTTCCATATCGAAGACGTGCAGGACCAGGTCGAACTGGCGCTGATGCGCTCGGGCGAGCATGACGTGGCCCGCTCCTACGTGCTGTACCGCGAGAAGCGCACCCAGGAACGCGCGGCGGCCGCCGCGGCCGACGCGCAGCAGCAGGCCGCCACCCCCGCAGCCGGCCCGTCGCTGAACGTGACCGACAACGGCGTGCGCCGTCCGCTCGATATCGCCGGCCTGCGCGCCACCATCGAAGCCGCCGGCGTGGGCCTGACCGAGTTCATCGACACCGAAGCGATCCTGAAGGAAACCGTCAAGAATCTGTACGACGGCATCCCCGTGGACGAAGTGTTCAAGTCCGCCATCCTGTCCGCCCGCGCGCTGGTCGAGAAAGACCCGGCCTACAGCCAGGTCACCGCCCGCCTGCTGCTGCACACGATCCGCAAGGAAGTGCTGGGCCAGGAAGTCTCGCAGGCCGACATGAGCCAGCGCTACGCCGACTACTTCCCCACCTTCATCTCGCGCGGGATCGAAGGCGGCCTGCTGTCGCCCGACCTGTCCCAATACGACCTGGCCAAGCTGGGCCAGGCGCTGGACGCCAGCCGCGACCTGCAGTTCGGCTACCTCGGCCTGCAAACTCTGTACGACCGCTACTTCCTGCACATCCGCGGCACCCGCATCGAACTGCCGCAGGTCTTCTTCATGCGCGTGGCCATGGGCCTGGCGCTGAAAGAGACCAACCGCGAAGCGCGCGCCATCGAGTTCTACGAGATCCTGTCCTCGTTCGACTTCATGAGCTCCACGCCCACGCTGTTCAACTCGGGCACGCTGCACTCGCAGCTGTCGTCGTGCTACCTGACCACGGTATCAGACGACCTGGAAGGCATCTACGACGCCATCAAGGAAAACGCGCTGCTGGCCAAGTACGCCGGCGGCCTGGGCAACGACTGGACCCCGGTGCGCGCGCTGCGCAGCCACATCAAGGGCACCAACGGCGAAAGCCAGGGCGTGGTCCCGTTCCTGAAGGTGGTCAACGACACCGCCGTGGCGGTGAACCAGGGCGGCAAGCGCAAGGGCGCGGTCTGCACGTACCTGGAAACCTGGCACCTGGACATCGAGGAATTCCTCGAACTGCGCAAGAACACCGGCGACGAACGCCGCCGCACGCACGACATGAACACGGCGAACTGGATTCCCGACCTGTTCATGAAGCGCGTCATGGAAAACGGCGAATGGACCCTGTTCTCGCCCTCCGACTGCCCCGACCTGCACGACAAGTACGGCCATGAGTTCGAAAAAGCCTACCTGGGCTACGAAGCCCGCGTGGCCAGCGGCGACCTCAAGCTGTTCAAGAAGATGCCGGCGCTGACGCTGTGGCGCAAGATGCTGTCGATGCTGTTCGAAACCGGCCACCCCTGGATCACGTTCAAGGATCCGTGCAACATCCGTTCGCCGCAGCAGCACGTCGGCGTGGTCCACAGCTCGAACCTGTGCACCGAGATCACGCTGAACACCAACGACTCCGAAATCGCGGTGTGCAACCTGGGTTCGGTGAACCTGGTCGCGCACATGAAGCCGGCCGCCGGCGGCGGTTTCGAACTCGACCACGAGAAGATCAAGCGCACGGTCAGCATCGCCATGCGCATGCTCGACAACGTGATCGACATCAACTACTACGCGGTCGACAAGGCGCGCAATTCCAACCTGCGCCACCGTCCGGTGGGCATGGGCATCATGGGCTTCCAGGACTGCCTGCAAATGATGCGAGTGCCTTACGCCTCGCAAGCCGCCGTCGAATTCGCCGACACGTCGATGGAAGCGGTGTGCTATCACGCATACTGGGCCTCGAGCCTGCTGGCCGAGGAACGCGGCCGCTATCAATCGTATGAAGGCTCGCTGTGGTCGCGCGGCATCCTGCCGCAAGACACGTTGAAGATGCTGCGCGATGAACGCGGTGGTCATGTCGAGGTCGATGAATCGAGCACGCTCGATTGGGATACGTTGCGCGCGCGCATCAAACAACATGGCATGCGCAACTCCAATTGCATCGCAATTGCCCCAACCGCCACTATTTCCAATATCATTGGCGTATCTGCATGCATCGAACCCACTTTCCAGAACTTGTACGTCAAATCGAATCTCTCCGGCGAGTTCACGGTCGTAAACGATTACCTCGTGCGTGACCTGAAGAAACTCGGTCTCTGGGACGAAGTCATGGTCGCCGACCTCAAGTACTTCGACGGCAGCCTGTCCCGCATCGATCGCGTACCTTCCGAACTCCGCGAACTCTACGCCACCGCGTTCGAAGTCGAACCGAGCTGGCTGGTGGAATGCGCGTCGCGTCGCCAGAAGTGGATCGATCAGGCCCAGTCGCTGAACATCTACATGGCCGGCGCATCGGGCAAGAAACTCGACGACACCTACAAGCTGGCGTGGAAGCGTGGCCTGAAGACCACGTACTACCTGCGTACCCTGGGCGCGACCAGCGCCGAGAAATCCACGGGCCGCGGCGGCGAACTGAACGCCGTCAGCGCCGGCGGCCAATCCGCCGCCTCGCCTGTGGCCGCTGCACCTGTTTTGCCGGAACCCGAAGTTCTCGGGGCGGTTTGCACCATGCGGCCGGGCGATCCCGGCTTCGAAGAGTGCGAAGCCTGCCAATAACCGCCTCCGGAGAATGAACCATGATTAATTGGGAAGACGACAACCTCGCCACGCAACCTGCACAAGCCCCCGCGCCCGCGGCGGGCTCGCAGGGCGCGCCCGCAGTCCGGGCGGCGACCGGTGTGTTCGGCGACTCCGCCCTGCCCACGCCCGCCGCGCCTGAACACGCGGCCGGCCTGGCGGCCAGCGGCGATGCCGTCTCGCACCGCGTGAAGGTTGCCGACAAGCGCATCATCAACGGCCAGACCGACGTCAACCAGCTGGTGCCGTTCAAGTACAAGTGGGCCTGGGAAAAGTACCTGGCCACTTGCGCCAACCACTGGATGCCGCAAGAAATCAACATGTCGCGCGACATCGCCCTCTGGAAGAACCCGAACGGGCTCACCGAGGACGAGCGCCGCATCGTCAAGCGCAACCTGGGTTTCTTCGTCACGGCCGACTCGCTGGCCGCGAACAACATCGTGCTGGGTACCTACCGCCACATCACGGCGCCCGAATGCCGCCAGTTCCTGCTGCGCCAGGCGTTCGAGGAAGCGATCCACACGCACGCCTACCAATACATCGTCGAGAGCCTGGACCTGGACGAGGCGGAGATCTTCAACGCCTACAACGAAGTCCCATCCATCCGCGCCAAGGACGAATTCCTGATCCCGTTCATCGACGCGATCGCCGACCCGAACTTCAAGACCGGCACGCCGGAAGCCGACCAGACGCTGCTGAAGTCGCTGATCGTCTTCGCGTGCCTGATGGAAGGCCTGTTCTTCTACGTCGGGTTCACGCAGATCCTGGCGCTGGGTCGCCAGAACAAGATGACCGGCGCGGCCGAGCAGTACATGTACATCCTGCGCGATGAATCCATGCACTGCAATTTCGGCATCGACCTGATCAACACCATCAAACTTGAGAATCCGCATCTCTGGACGCCGGAATTCCGCGAAGAAATCAGAGAACTCTTCCGCAAAGCGGTCGAACTCGAATACGCTTACGCCGAAGACACGATGCCGCGCGGCGTGTTGGGCCTGAACGCTCCGATGTTCAAGTCCTACCTGCGCTTCATCGCCAACCGTCGCTGCCAACAGATCGGCATCGAACCGCTGTTCCCCCAGGAAGAGAATCCCTTCCCGTGGATGGCGGAGATGATCGACCTTAAGAAGGAACGCAACTTTTTTGAAACTCGCGTGATCGAATACCAAACCGGTGGCACGCTGAGCTGGGAGTAAAGCCGTACGCCGCCAGGCCCGGCGCGGGCACGCCTCAAGCACGAGGCGTCGCGTTCGCGACAGGCCATGGCGGCGCGCTCCCCGGTCAGGGTGCTTCGAACACGCAAGACTAGCGGTAGGCGGCCTGTTTCAGGCTGACCTGCCGGCGCCATTTGAAATGGCTCGCGCCAAAGGAGCGGGGGCCATATCAAATGGCTGTGCCGAATTCATTAGCGCAAACCGTAGTAGCTGTTGCTCGCACAGAACAGCGGCATGCGCCGATGAATAGCCCGGGCACGGTCCGCTTTGTTGGCGGGTCGGGGCACGGGTTTAAGTTCTGGGACCCCTGAACCTAAGGAGCATGACCATGGCAACAGCCAAGAAAGCCGTAAAGAAAGCGGTGAAGAAGCCCGCCGCCAAGAAGGCAGTAGCGAAGAAGGCCGCCCCGGCCAAGAAAGCTGCCGCCAAGAAGGTTGCAGTGAAGAAGGTCGCCGCCAAGAAGCCGGCGGTGAAGAAGGTTGCCGCCAAGAAGCCGGCAGTCAAGAAGGTCGCCGCCAAGAAGCCGGCAGCCAAGAAGGTCGCCAAGAAAGCGGTAGCCAAGAAGGCCGTCGCCAAGAAGGTCGCGGCCAAGAAGCCCGCAGCCAAGAAGGCCGTCGCCAAAAAGGCCGTCGCCAAGAAAGCGGTAGCCAAGAAGGTCGTCGCCAAGAAGGCGGTTGCCAAGAAGGCTGTCGCCAAGAAACCGACAGCCAAGAAGGCCGTAGCCAAGAAGGCGCCTGCTGCCAAGAAGGCCGTAGCCAAGAAGGCTGCCCCGGCTGCCAAGAAGGCCCCGGCCGCCAAGAAGCCCGCTGCGAAGAAAGCCGCTCCGAAGAAGCCCGCCACGCCGCCGTCCACGGCTGCTGCCCCGGGTGCGAAGACCGCGCTGAACCCCGCCGCGTCGTGGCCCTTCCCGACCGGTGGCCGTCCCTAATCCGGACTCAGCCGTCTAGCGGTACTGAAGCCGCCTGGCCTGGCCAGGCGGCTTTTTCATTGAGGCCGTCTCGCAAGCCGGACCATCCCTGGCGCTGACCGTCACCGCGCGGAGGCACTTTTTCATCTGCCCGTGCGACAATGGAATCCGTCTTTTTCTGGTAGATCCCGTCCATGCTCGGTGAAATCCTTCGCTTCCTGCTCGAAATCGTCTTCACGCTATTCGGCGCCGCCTTGATCGCACGGGCATGGATGCACGCGATTCGGCTGCCGCCGTTCAATCCGCTGGCGCGCGCGATCTACCAAGCCACCAACTGGCTCGTGCTGCCGCTGCGCAAGATCATTCCCGCCGGCAACAAGATCGACTGGACCAGCCTGGTGGCGACCTGGCTGTCGGCGCTGGTCTATCTGGTGCTGATCTGGCTGGTGGCCATCGGCGCGCTGATCCCCGCAGCCCTGCTGCCCGCCGCCATGGGTTCGGCGCTGATCATGGCGATCAAGTGGGCGCTCAACCTGATCGTCTGGCTGACGCTGATCCAGGCCGTGCTGTCCTGGGTCAACCCCATGGCGCCGCTCATGCCGCTGCTCTCGACCCTGACCGCGCCGCTGCTCGATCCCATCCGCCGCATCCTGCCGCGCAGCTCGATCGATTTCTCGCCGCTGGTCCTGCTGGTGGTCGCGCAGATCGTGCTGATGGTCCTGGCCCGCCTCAGTTATTCGCTGATGGGGGTGTAGAAGGCCCCCCCGAGGCGCTGCGCGCCTTCCCCCAGGGGCGCAGCTGCTGACCGGCGGAGCCGGATCCGCGCTGCCCGGCTTGGGGAGGCAGTGCTGCTTGGGAAGCCACTTCCTCAAAGAGAAACGACGGCGTAGATGCCATGCGGATCGCTTCAGCGCCAGCTGCTCGGCGCCCACACCAAGCCGCCCACATCAAGCGGTCCCCGACGAGCTGACGGCACATATCGCGCCCCTCTCACCCTTACTTGCGGCCACCCCTCATCGGCGCATGCGGCCACGCTGCCCCTACGCGGGTATCCCGGCATAGATATCGATCAGCTTCTTGCGGTCGATCTTGTGGTTGTTCGACATGGGCAGGGCCGGGCAGGCCACCAGCTCGGACGGCACCATGTAGGGCGGCAGGCGTTGGGCCAGCAGATCTTTCCAGTTCGATAGCGCCTGCGCGTCCAGGAAGGCGGGCTGCTCGCCTGCCACCGCCGCCCCCGTGACGAAGCCGATCAGGCGCACCGCCGTGCCATCCGGACGACGCAGCACGGCGCAGGCGCCGCCCTCCGCGCCGGGCAGCCCGTGCAGCGCCTCGTCGATTTCCGCCAGTTCGATGCGATAACCGTTGAGCTTGATCTGATCGTCCATGCGGCCACGGCAGAACAGCAGGCCGCCCTCCTCCATCTGGCCCAGGTCGCCGGTGCGAAAGCCCCGGCGGCCGTCAGCGTGGACGAAAAGCTTCTGCTCATTCAGGTCCGCACGGTTCAGATAGCCGCGCATGACATGGTCGCCGACGATGCAGATCTCGCCGTCCGTCACCAGCAGCTCGCAATCCGGCTTGGCGTGGCCGACCGGCAGCGGATCGTGCTGCGCCAGCACCGCGTCCGTGATCTCGATCCAGGTCGTGGCAACAGTGGCCTCGGTCGGACCGTAGGTATTCAGGATGGCCGCATCCGGGAAACGCTGGCGCAACTTCTTGGCCAGGGCGGCCGGCAAGGGTTCGCCGCAGAACAGGAACGTGCGCAAGGTAGGCAGCGTCGCGGGCGAGAAATCCCGGTTGGCCAGCTGCTGATGCGCGAAGGACGGCGTCGATACCCATACCGTGATGCCTTGTTCGGCCAGCCTGGCTATCCACGCGGCGGGCGTGGCGATCAGTTCACGCGAGTTCAGCACGCAGGCGCCGCCGGACGCCAGCGTGGCGAAGACTTCGTACATCGACAGGTCGAAGCTGAACGGCGCTTGGTTCATAAACACCGGCGCATCGCCCAGTCCGAAACTGCCCAGCATCCAGTCGCCCAGCAAGCCCACGCTCTCGCGTCCGATCTGCACGCCCTTCGGATCGCCGGTGCTGCCCGAAGTGAACATGACATAGGCCAGGCCGCGTTCGGCCAGCGGCGCGCCGTGGCCGGGTTCAAAACGGCCAGCGGCCGCATCGAAAACCGCCGCCGGCCGCACGATCTCAACGATGCGGCGCAGGCGCTCGGGCGGATAGATCGTGTCGACCGGCACGAACGGCGCGCCGACCAGCAGCGCGCCGACCATGGCCACGAAGAACGAAGCCTGCTTGTGGCCATAGATGGCCACCGGCACATCCGGCGCCGCGCCATGCGCGCGCGCGGCGTCGGCCCAGGCCAGCGCCTCGGCGCGCAGCTGCGCCCAGCTCAGGTTCCGGTCGGCCGCGGCCACCGCCAGCGCATCGGGCGCGCGCTCGCATTCCACGAAGTCGAAGGATTTCAGGTCGAAACGCATGCCGATGCTCCCGGCGTATGAAAATGGATCAGATCGGGCTGCGGCCGCTGAACACGTACAGCGCCAGCGCGGCCAGGATCAGGGTGAACACGCGCCCGGCGAAGCGCATCAGGGGCCGGGCCAGCGCGGCCTGCAGCCCCGGTCGCGTGCGGGCGGCATTGACCAGCAGGTTGTGGCCCACCGAATAGGCGCCGAACATCAGGCCGCTGACGATGTAGTGCGGCGACAGGCCGTTCCACACGCCCATGGCCAGCAGCGTGGCGAAGATGCCGATGTTCTGCGCTGCCATCCGGTGCCGCCCGAAGAACGCCGTCTTGCTCAGCGCCTTGTAGATGGGCATGAACACCACGTCGCGCAGCCATTCGGACAGACTGATGTGCCAGCGCCGCCAGAAATCCTGCGGATTCAGCGTGGCCAGCGGATTGCGGAAGTTGATCGGCAGATTGAAGCCGAACAGCATGCCGATGCCGATCGCCATCGTCGAATAGCCGGCGAAATCGAAGAACAGGTAGGCGCTGTACAGCGAGGCATTGAGCGCCACGCCGGTGAACGAATAATCGTGCGCGTCCAGCGTCGACAGGCCGTAGCGCCAGATCAACTCGGCCAGGCCGAACTTCTGGATCACGCCGACCATGATCAGTTCCAGGCCCGAAAGCCAGGTGTTCAGGCTCACGCCTTCATAGCCGCGCTTCAGGTCGGCCTGGAAGTTGCGCCAGCGGTACATGGGACCGGCCAGCAGCGTCAGCGGGAAAAACACGTAGATGCAGTAGTCCAGCAGCGAGATGCGTTCGTTGCGCGGCGCGAACAGCAGCACATCGATGGCGCGGAAGGTCGCGAAGGACAGGCCCAGCATCGCCGCCAGGTGCGATACGCCGGTCTTGACCAGCAGCAAGGGCGTCATCGTGATGATGACCGCGAGCCAGGTCGGAATGTACTTGCGGCGCACCGCCCACAGCGCGGCGCCGGAAATGGCCAGCAGCGCCAGTGGCTGCCAGGGCCGGTGCCAGAACACCGCCATCCACACCGCCAGGCAGATCGCGGCGATGACGTGGCGATAACCAATGCGCAACGGCATGCCGAAGGCGCGATAGGCCAACAGGCCCAGTCCGCCGAACAGGGCGCCGCCAAAAAAACTCAAGCTTGCGAACAATTCCATGCTGTGGCCGCGCTCAGAATTGCTGGTACTGGAATTCGACCTTGATCGGTCCGCCGCTACCCGTGGTGGGCTGGGCCTGCAGCACGAACACCAGGATCACGCCAAGGTACAGGCACAGGTGCCACAGGAACCGCCGGCCCCAGCCCTTGCCGGCATCCCGGTCAGGCGCCGCCGCGTCATCCGGCTTGGCGAATGCCCTGCAAAAAAATTGCTTCATCGGGAAAAATACTCCGCAATGCCCTGGTCGGCCATGGCCCAGCCCAGTTCGGCCAGGTGCATGTCGTCGCGCACCATGCCGGGCTCGAAGGGAATGCTGTAGAGGTCCAGGCAGCCCATCTGGTAGCGCGTGCACATGCCGGTGATGGCGGCCACCACCGGATCGAAGCGCTCCATGTCCAGGATGAGCTTGGGATTGAAAGGCTGGATTACGAAGTACGCCTTGACCTTGCGCTTTTGCAGCAGCGCCATCAGGCGCGACAGGTCGCCCAGTTCGGTGCGGGTAAGCGGGTCGACATTGGCGAATTCGTTGCGCGCCGGCGAGTACAGGGATGCCAGGTACTGCTTGTAGTAGTCGTCGCGCACATCGTAGGGATTATTGCCGCCCAGCTTGTGCTCGACTTCGCGCGCCTCCTGGGTCAGGCGGCTCCAGTGCCCGGCGTTCAGGCGGGCAGCCGAGGGCCAGACCACATAGCGGTGCGCCGGCACGGACAGCTTGCTGCGCGGCTTGTCCGGCGCGGGTTCCTGGCGCGCGTTCCACCACAACGAGACCTTGTCCTTCAGCTCGGCCACCTGGCCGTTCGCGATGAGCCAGAGCAGGCCCCAGTTCGCGTTGTCGCTGATCCAGGTCTGCAGTTGCTCGCGCGTGCTGGGCTTGTCCCAAAGGCGGTTCCAGACCGGCCCCGTGACATGCTCGGCGAAGGCGCTGCGCGGCAGTTGCCCGCCAGAAGCGAACCAGGCGGGCGACACCATGATGACCAGGCGCGTGTTCGGCGTGAGCGAATCGGCCACGGACTCCAGCACGCTGACCATGCCGTAGGACTGGAACATGGCGTGGCCATAGGCCAGCGTCGGCACCTTCAGCTCTTCGGGAAAGAAGCGGTACGGCACGAAGCGCAAATCGTGGCTGGACAGCTCGGACGAGCCCAGCACCACCAGCGTGCCGTCGCTGAGCGCATTGCCCAGGCGGTTCAGGTTGACGTGCTGGGTGCCCCAATCCGGCCCCAGATTGGGCAGGTAGTTGCTCTTGTCCGCGGCGGGCGCGGCGACCGGCAGGACGATGCGGCTGAGCACGTCGTCCGCGCCCAGGTACGCGCCGATGGCCAGCGCAACCGCCGTGGTGGCGGCCGCGACGTGCGACAGCAGCCGGGAATTACGAAGTATGGGCAGCGACATAGCCGGCAAGCGTGCGAACCGACTGTAAATGCTCCGCGATCTCCGGAGCCGGTATGCTGCAGCCGTACTCGGACTCGACAGCCAGCGTGATGTCCACGGCGGCGAGCGAATCCACCAGGCCGGTAGCGATCAACTGCGTGTCGGGAGTGACTTTCTTGAGGACGATCGACTCGACGATCTCGCCGATCTTGGTGTGGAGTTCTTGCTCGGTATGCATAGATAGTGCAGCGTTATGTCGCCTCGAAAGGCACAACATCCCCCGCCCCGAGATTCAGGACGGCGAGTCTACAGAAAAAACCTGAAAATTAACTGACGATGCCGACCGGCTTCCCGGGTGGCGCCGATGCAAGCCGTTACAACATCATTCCGGCCCTTGTCGGCGTGGCAGGCGAATCATGGCACTTCAACCGTTGAATCGCCATGAAACTTCCGGCCGAAATCGCGGAAAAACACAAAAAGTACGGCATTTCGAGGGTAATCACGGTGCACCACGTTGCGGCGGAACGACAGACTGCGCGAGGAACCCTGCGCCAGCGGCACCCACAGCACGACGCCGCGGTGTTCCAGCGGCTTTCCTGCGCGGCCCGCGCCAATGAAAAAAGCCCGCTTGCGCGGGCTTTTCTCTGGCGACGACGATTTACATCGGGGTGACGCGCGTGGGGCCTGCCCCGCTGATCACCTGGACGCGTTGGCCGACGCTGATGGGCACATCGGCTTCCTGGGCCACGACGCGGGTTTCGCCGTTGTCCAGGCGCACCGTGATTTCGTAGCCGGACGACTTGCCAACCGAGTTCTCGATGGCATTGCCCGCCAGCGCGCCCAGGATGGCGCCGCCAACCGTGGCGATGGTGCGGCCCGTGCCGCCGCCGACCGCGTTGCCCGCAACGCCGCCCAGCGCGCCACCGGCCAGCATGCCTGCGCCGCTGGACTTGTCGTTCTGGATCACGATGGGACGCACGCCGGTGACTGTGCCCGTGCGGACGATCTGCTCGCGCTGAGCCTGGTCATAGCTGTACACGCCGCTGGAGGCGCTGCGGTTGGCGCAGCCACCCAGCACGGCCATCGACGTGACGACGGCGGCGACGGCCAGCCAGCGGCCGGCGCGCGGCGAGACCAGGGAAATGGATTTGGTTTGGTTCATTTGGACTCCTCGATCGGGCATCGCCGACGAATTTTGATCATACTCCAGCCCGAAAACGGTGATGGAGCAGCCTGCAACACAGTGAAACGCGATCGTCCATTTCGACCGGCGCCACGGGCGCCGGTTCCCCACCCTGTACGCGGGTTCAGGCAGGCAGATGAATGCCGTAGGTGGCATGCAGCACCGCGTCGATCTCGGCGCGCGACGGCGCATAGTTCTGCGGACCGCGCGAGGCGATCTTGAGGGCGCCCATGACATTGCCCAGGCGGCAGCTGTCTTCCCAGCTCCAGCCGCAGGTCAGGCCGTAGAGTAGACCGCCGCGCTGCGAATCGCCGCAGCCGGTGGGGTCCACGACCTGGGCCGCGCGCACGGGCGCGATCTGGACCGTCTTGCCTTCGGTATACAGCGTGGCGCCTTCGGCGCCGCGGGTGACGACCACGGCGGTCAGGTCGCGCGCGATGTCCTCGATGCTGCGGCCGGTGCGCTGCTCGACCACGCTGGCCTCGTAGTCATTGACCGTCAGCGCCTGCGTCATCTTGAGCATGCGCTCCAGGTCATCGCGGTCGAACAGGGGCATGGCCTGGCCCAGATCGAAGATGAACGGAATGCCGCTCTTGTTCAGCCGTTCCGCGTGGGCGAACATGCCTTCCTTGGCGTCGGGCGCCACGATGGCCCAGGCCGCCTTGGCGCCGGTCACGTCGTTCTGCGCGGCAAAAGCCATGGCGCCGGGATGGAACGCGGTGATCTGATTGTCGTCCAGGTCGGTCGTGATGAAGCACTGGGCGGTGAAGGTCTCGGGAATCGTCTTGATCCGGCTGACGTCGATGCCCAGGCCCTGCAGCCGCTCCAGGTATTCGCCAGCGTCCTCGCCGACGGTGGCGACCGGCACGGGCTTGCCGCCCAGCAACTGCATGCTGTAGGCGATATTGCCCGAGCAACCGCCGTATTCCTTGCGCATGCTGGGCACCAGGAACGAGACGCTCAGCGCATGGATGCGGTCAGCAAGGATGTGCTCCCTGAAGCGCCCCTCGAATACCGCGATGGTGTCGAAAGCCATCGAACCGCAGACCAGGACCGAATTCGTCATGCCTGTCATCCTTGAAGAAAAATTTAGGGAAAGAATTTGTCGAGCTGATAGCCGTTGACCTGGACGCCCGCCACTTCGATGGGCACCGAGATATTGAGCTCGCCGGCCGGGCCGAAGGGGCCGCGCAGTTGCTCCGGCGTCAGGTAATCCTCGGGCCGCAGCACCTTGCGCACGACCACGGTATCCGACAGGTCGGTCAGATCCAGCACCAGCGCGGGCCAATGCTGCGGCTTGTCATAGCGGTTGCGCAGCATCAGGTTCAGCACCAGGCGGCTGCGGCCGTCATCGATGGCGGCAGCGCCCGGCGGCGGCTGCAGCGAAGAAGCGGAAATCGCGATGCGCTCCAGGCGGCGCGCGTAGCCCACCGTGCAGCCCATGGAGCGGCAGGCGGCTTCCAGCGCCGGACGCAGCGCCGGCACGGAATTGGCGATATCCACGCGGTAGGCATAAAGCAGTTGCAGGCCCAGCGCGATCAGGCCCAGCAGGCATCCGTAGCCCCAGAGCCGGCGCAGCAGGCCCCGGCGCGCCTGCCGGTCCTGGTCCAGGAATTCCGGCGGAGCGCGTCCCACGTCGGTGGCGCTGGAATAGCGGGTGCGAGACTCGCCCAGCACCGGCGCGCCATCCTGTAGCGCGTCGCCGTCGGCGTCTTCAAAGTCAGTGGCGTCTTCATCGGCATGGCCGCGGCCGTCGTCGAGGGCGCCGTCGTCCTCTACGCGCGCCCGCAATGCCGGCTCACGCACCGCCTCGGCGCGCACCGGCGCACTCCAGGACAGCGACGGCTCGCCGCGCCGGTCGTCGGCTACGAACGCCTCGCCGCGACGCTCCTCGAATCGTGGAGCCGCGGGGCGCGAGTGCGGATAGCGCTCATCAGCACGGTCGCGCCAGCCGCTCGCATCATCATGCCCGTCCTCGCCGTGACGACGACCGCCCCGTGGTTCATCGTCCTGCGATTCGTCATCATGCAGCTCATCGTCATCCAGCTCGTCGGCGCGCGCGTCCTGGTCCTGCGCCTGCCGGCGGATCTGTTCGCGGCTGCGCAGCACGGCGGGCGGCGTCGCGGATGGCGGCTGCGCCCAAGGCCGCGCCGGGGATTGCGAGAAAGCAGGCTCGTCTTCCCACGGCGGCACCGGCTCGGACGCCCGGGCAGTCGGAGTCTCGGGCCGAACCAAGGGAGGAACCGCATGGGCCGGCTCGGCGGCCCGGGGCCGCAGTCGCGGCCGGCATGGCGACCGGCGTCTCGGCCTGCCGCCCGGGAACGTCCGCGGGCGGCACCAGACTGGCCCGGCCGTCGAACACCGTGGAGCAGGCGCCGCAGCGCACCAGGCCATTGCGGATCCGCAACTGGTCCGGCACCACCTTGAAGGCGGTGCCGCAATGCGGGCAGCGGGTGGTCAAAGCCATGGCGTTGCGCGGCAGCTATGCGTTCAGGCCTTGCGGCCGTGCAGGCAGACCCAGCCGTCGCGCGCGCGCCAGACCGACATGGCGATCCACGGCGCATAGGCGGCGGCGACTTCCTCGGCCTGCCGTTCCAGCACGCCCGAGAGCACCAGTTGCCCGCCGGGCGCGACGCGGCCGGCCAGCATGGGCGCCAGCACCTTCAACGGGTTCGACAGGATATTGGCGACCACGACCTGGAACGTGCCGTCCTTCAGGCCGTCGGGCAGCATGGCGTCCAGCTCGACGCCGTTGACCTGGGCGTTGAACACGGTGCTCTGCACGGCTTGCGGATCGATGTCCACCGCCTGGGTCGGCCCCGCGCCCAGCTTGCGCGCGGCGATGGCCAGGATGCCCGAGCCGCAGCCGTAGTCCAGCAGCGTCGCGCCGGCCGGCAGCTCGGCTTCGAGCCAGGCCAGGCACAGGTGGGTCGTGGGATGGCTGCCGGTGCCGAAAGCCAGGCCCGGATCGAGTTCGATGTGGATGGCGCCGTCGGCGGCATCCAGGTCCAGCCCCGGCACGTCCGGATTGTCACGGTGCCAGCTGGGCACGATCCACAGCCGCTCGGCGACCTGGATGGGGCCGAACTGCGATTGCGTCAGCCGCACCCAGTCGGCGTCCGGCACGTCGCGCAGGCTCCAGTCCTGGAACAGCGCGGGGTCCAGCTCGCCGGCCTCGGCCGCCTCTGCCATGATCTGGGCAGGGTCGGCGCCGTCGGGCAGCAAGGCCACGACGCGGTTGCGGTCCCAGGCCTGCACGTCGGGCTCGGTGCCCGGTTCGCCGAACAAAGGACGCTCGTCGTCGGTGCCGAAATCGGCGTCCTCGACCGACACCGACAGCACGCCGGCTTCCAGCAGCGCGTCGGACAGGGCTTCGGCCTGGGCTTCCAGGCAATGGAGCACGAGTTCACGCATGAGATTCTTCCATCTGGACGACGGGCCGCGGCATGCGCCGCGGCCCGTTCGACCGTAAAAACACAAAAGGGGCCTCGCGGCCCCGGAAAAAGCGGATCAAGGCCGCTGGGCCAGCTTGTTTTCCAGATAATGGATGCTGGTGCCGCCTTCGATGAAGCGGGCGTCCTGCAACAGCTCGCGATGCAGCGGGATGTTGGTCGAAATGCCTTCCACCACCATTTCCGACAGGGCCGTGCGCATGCGGGCCAGCGCCTGGTCGCGCGTATCGCCGTAGGTAATGACCTTGGCGATCATGGAATCATAGTTCGGCGGCACGAAATAACCGTTGAACGCGTGCGAATCGATACGAACGCCAGGGCCGCCCGGGGTGTGCCAGTTGGTGATGCGGCCGGGGCTGGGCACGAAGCGGAACGGATCCTCGGCGTTGATGCGGCATTCGATCGCATGACCCTTGAAGCCGATGTCGCGCTGGCGCAGCGTGAACTTCTCGCCGGCGGCGATCAGGATCTGCTGCTGGACCAGGTCCACGCCGGTGATCAGCTCGGTGACGGGATGCTCGACCTGGATGCGGGTGTTCATTTCGATGAAATAGAACTCGCCGTTTTCATACAGGAACTCGAACGTGCCCGCGCCGCGATAGCCCATCTTGCGGCAGGCGTCGGCGCAGCGGTCGCCGATGCGCTCGATCAGCCGGCGCGCGATGCCGGGGGCCGGCGCTTCCTCGATGACCTTCTGGTGGCGGCGCTGCATGGAGCAGTCGCGCTCGCCCAGCCAGACCGCGTTGCGGCCGCCGTCGGCCAGCACCTGGATTTCCACGTGGCGCGGATTCTCCAGGAACTTCTCCATATAGACTTCGGGATTGTTGAACGCGGCGCCGGCCTCGGAACGCGTCATCGTGACGGCGTTCAGCAGCGCGGCTTCCGTGTACACCACCCGCATGCCGCGGCCGCCGCCGCCGCCCGCGGCCTTGATGATGACCGGGTAGCCGACTTCGCGCCCAATGCGCACGATTTCCTGCGGATCGTCGGGCAACGCGCCCTCGGAACCGGGCACCACCGGCACGCCGGCCTCGATCATGGCGCGCTTGGCGCTGACCTTGTCGCCCATCAGGCGAATGGTGTCGGGACGCGGACCGATGAACACGAAGCCGCTTTTCTCGACGCGCTCGGCGAAATCGGCGTTTTCCGACAGGAAACCATAGCCGGGGTGGATCGCCTCGGAATCGGTGACTTCGGCGGCCGAGATGATGGCCGGCATGTTCAGGTAGCTTTCACGCGAGGGCGCGGGCCCGATGCACACGGACTCATCGGCCAGGCGCACGTACTTGGCTTCGCGATCGGCCTCGGAGTGCACCACCACGGTCTTGATGCCCAGCTCGCGGCAAGCGCGCTGAATGCGCAGGGCGATCTCGCCCCGGTTGGCGATCAGGATTTTTTCGAACATATCAGCGATCAGCCAATGACGAACAGGGGCTGGCCGTACTCGACGGGTTCGCCGTTCTCGACCAGGATTTCCTTGATCACGCCGGACTTGTCGGCTTCGATCTCATTGAGCAGCTTCATGGCTTCAATGATGCAGAGGGGATCGCCTTCCTTGACGCTCTGGCCGACGTCGATGAACGGCGCGGCGCCCGGGTTCGGCGAGCGGTAGAACGTGCCGACCATCGGCGCCTTGACCACATGGCCCTGGATCGCGGCCGGCGCCGGCGCGGCGGGCGCGGCAGCGGCGGGCGCAGGCGCGGCCACCGGCGCAGCGGCCACGCCGGCCTCGGGCTGATGGTACGCGACCGGCTGCAGGGTCTGCGAGAACTTGACGATGCGAACCTTGCCTTCGCCTTCGGTGATTTCCAGCTCGGCGATGCCCGATTCAGCCACCAGGTCGATCAGGGTTTTGAGTTTTCGAAGGTCCATAGAAGCTGCTTCCCGAAATAGTGTCGGCAACGTCCCTGCGTCGGGACCGCGCCGTTTAAGATGTAAAAGCGATGTGTTGGAGCGAGATCAGTGCCGCACCGCGTAGCGCAGGGCCGCCTCGTAGCCGTCCGCGCCCAGGCCGCTGATGAGGCCTACCGCCAGATCGGACAGATACGAGTGATGCCTGAAGGGCTCCCGCTTATACAGGTTGGACAAATGTACTTCAATAAATGGGATCGCGACCCCGGCCAGCGCATCGCGAACCGCGACGCTGGTGTGCGTGTAAGCCGCCGCGTTGATGATGATGAAGTCCGTGCCGTCTTGCCGCGCCGCCTGGATGCGATCGACCAGTGCGCCCTCGTGATTGCTCTGCCACGCCGTGAGCGTGGCGCCCAGTTCCCCTGCAAGCCGTTCCAGGTTTTCATTGATCTGCTGCAGCGTCAGACTGCCGTAGATATGAGGTTCCCGGGTGCCTAGCAGGTTCAGATTCGGGCCATGCAATACCAGTATGTTTTGCGCCATGCGCTTGCCAATGAGTGGATTGCCAATCTTGATTTGTTGGCAAAACAGCCGATAAACCAGCTTTTTACGCCAATTCCCACCATTTGTCCAACAGACTTACGCCTTCAAACCGGCCAAAGTCTGATCCAGGTCCTGGGGCTGAATTTCACCCAGGATCTTCCGGTTAATTCCACCATCTGCATTGAAAACAACCGTAAAAGGCAAGCCGCCGCTAGGATTGCCCAGCTTGCGCAACACATCGATGCCACCGGCGCCCAACACCCACAGCGGATACGAAACCTGCACTTTCTCGACAAATTTCTGCATATTGGCGGCTGAATCAACGCCGATACCCACAAAGCGCACTTTCGGATATTTTTTCTGCAAGGCATCCAGCTCGGGCATCTCCTTGACGCAAGGCGCGCACCAGGTCGCCCAGAAATTCACCAGCATGGGCTGCCCTTTCCAGGCGTCCAGCGAATGCGAGGCGCCGCTCAGGTCGGGCAGGCGCAGCGCCATCAGCGAGGCGACGGGATCGACCTGCGCGTCGGCGGCCTGCGGCGCTTGCGACTTGCCGCGACCCAGCCAGGTGAACACGCCGGCCGCGGTGGCGGCGACGGCCACGCCGGCGGAAAGAATGAGACGTCGATTCATGGCGCGATCATAACCGCTGCCGTGGGTTTGCGCCTTGCGCCGGCACAGTCCGGCCCACCGCCATGCGGCGCAGCCTGGCCCGCCTCTATATATACAATGCAGCACAGGAGAGTTTTTCAATGCATCTGCATATTCTTGGCATCTGCGGTACGTTCATGGGCGGGCTGGCGCTGATCGCGCGTGCCGCCGGACACAAGGTCACCGGCTGCGACGCGGGCGTCTATCCGCCCATGAGCACGCAGCTGGCCGAACAAGGCATCGAGCTGATCGAAGGGTTCGGCCCCGAGCAACTGGCGCTCAAGCCCGACCTGTACGTGATCGGCAACGTGGTCAGCCGCGGCAACCCGCTGATGGAAGCCATCCTGGAATCGGGCGCGCGCTATGTCTCCGGCCCGCAATGGCTGGGCGACAACATCCTGCCCGGCGCCCATGTGCTGGCGGTGGCCGGCACCCACGGCAAGACCACCACCAGCTCCATGCTGACCTGGATCCTGGAAGCGGCGGGCCTGGCGCCCAACTTCCTGATCGGCGGCGTGGCGCCCGACCTGCACGTCTCGGCCCGGTACAGCCCCACGCAGCGACATTTCGTGATCGAGGCGGACGAGTACGACACGGCCTTCTTCGACAAGCGCTCGAAGTTCGTGCACTACCGCCCCCGCACCGCGATCCTGAACAACCTCGAATACGATCACGCCGACATCTTTCCCGATCTGGCCGCCATCGAAACCCAATTCCATCACCTGGTCCGCACCATTCCCGGCTCGGGCCGCATCCTGCGCCCGACGCATTCCGACGCGCTCGACCGCGTACTGGCGCGCGGCTGCTGGTCGGAAACGGTCACGTTCGGCGACGATGGCCGCTGGCAGGCGTCCGAACCCGACGCAGAGGGCGCCTTTATCGTCCGCCGCGACGGTCAGGACATCGGCACGGTGCGCTGGTCGCTCGGCGGCGAACACAACCGCATGAACGCGCTGGCCGCGCTGGCCGCCGCCGACCATGCCGGCGTGCCGGCGGCCCAGGGCATCGAGGCGCTGAGCCGCTTCGGCGGCGTCAAACGCCGCATGGAATTGCGCGGCACGGTCCAGGGCGTGAAGGTCTATGACGACTTCGCGCACCATCCCACCGCCATCGCCACCACCATCGCCGGCCTGCGCCGTCAGGTGGGGCAGGCCCGCATCCTGGCCGTGCTGGAGCCCCGCTCCAACACCATGAAACTCGGCACCATGGCCGCCCGCCTGCCCGATGCGCTGGCTGGCGCCGACCTGGTGTTCTGCTTCGGCGCCAAGTCCGGCAAGCACGCGCTGGGCTGGGACCCGGCCGAGGTGCTGGCGCCGCTGGGCGCGCGCGCCAGCCATCGCGACGACATCGACGCGCTGGTGGACGCGGTGGTCCAGGCTGCCCGACCCGGCGACCATGTGCTGGTCATGAGCAACGGCGGCTTCGGCGGCATCCACGGCAAGCTGCTGGATGCGCTGGAGCGACGCGCTTGAGGCGCGCAAGGACGACGCGATGAGCAGCTCGATCCTCTACCTGCATGGCTTTCGCTCGTCGCCGACCTCGTTCAAGGCCCGCCTGATGGCCGACGCCATGGCCGAACGCGGCCTGGCCGGCGCCTGGGCCTGCCCTCAACTACCCGCCAGCCCGCGCCAGGCCATCGACCTGGCCATGGATATCGCCCGCCGCCAGCTGGAAGGCGCGCCCGATCCGCGGGCGCTGACGGTCATCGGCTCATCGCTGGGCGGTTTCTACGCCACCTGGCTGGCCGAGCAGCTGGGCTGCCAGGCCGTGCTGCTCAATCCGGCCGTCCAGGCCCCGCGCGACCTGGCCACCCAGGTCGGCGAACACCGCATGTATCATTCGGACGAACCCTTCGTTTTCCTGCCGGAATACGTGGACGAGTTGACGGCGATCCACGCGCCCGCCATCACGCGACCCGAGCGCTACTTCCTGGTGGCGGCCACGGGGGACGAAGTGCTGGACTGGCGCGAAATGCGCGACCGCTACGCGGGCTGCCGCCAGCGCATCGTGCAGGGCAGCGACCACGGCCTGTCCGACTTCGCCCGCTGGATGCCCGAGGTTCTCGAATTCGCGCTTGGCGCGGAGCCCGTTCGCCCCCAATAATCCATCTGTGCCCCGAACTCCATAACGACAGCTGCACCACGGCGGCGCGTGCGCGCCGTCCAGGACGATCCACCACCATGTATGTGTTTTACGAAGACGACGGCAGCTTCAAGGCCGGCAACATCCTGTCCGAAACCGACGCCAGCCTGCAGGTGGAATCGGAATCCGGCAAGCGCAGCAAGATCAAGCGCGCCAACACGCTGTTCACATTCGCCGCGCCGGAACCCGCCGCGCTGATGAGCCAGGCGGCCGCCGCCGCCGAGGCGCTGGACCTGCAGTTCCTGTGGGAATGCGCGCCCCAGGAGGAATTCGATTCCCCCGCCCTGGCCGCCGATTATTTCGGCCACGCCCCCACGCCGGTCGAACAGGCCGCGCTGCTGATGCGGCTGCACGGCGCGCCCGCCTATTTCCACCGCCGCGGCAAGGGCCGCTATCGCCCCGCCCCGCCCGACATCCTGGCCGCCGCGCTGGCCGCGCTGGAGAAAAAGCAGCGTCAGGCCGAGCAGCAGCAGGAATGGGTCGATGAAATGGCCGCCGGCCGCCTGCCCGAGGAAATCGCCCAGGCGGCGGAATCGCTGCTGGTGCGCCCCGACAAGAATTCCCAGCAGTGGAAGGCGCTGGACGCGGCCTGCGCCAAGCTGGGCAAGACGCCCGACCGCCTGCTGCTGGACCTGGGCGCCTGGCCGCACGCACTGGCGCTGCACAAGCGCCGCTTCCTGGCGGTGAACTTCCCGCGCGGGCTGGCCTTCCCCGACCTGCCGTTGCCCGCCATCGAGCGCGAGCTGCCGCTGGCGGACGCCGAGATCTATTCGGTGGACGACATCACCACCACCGAAATCGACGACGCGCTCTCCGTCACCACGCTGCCCGACGGCAAGCTGCGCGTCGGCGTGCACGTGGCGGCGCCGGGCCTCCTGGTCACGCGCGACAGCGAGTTCGACAAGCTGGCGCGCGCGCGCCTGTCCACGGTCTACATGCCGGGCGACAAAATCCCCATGCAGCCGGACAGCATCATCAGCGCCTTCTCGCTGGACGCCGGGCGCGCGGTGCCGGCCCTGTCGCTGTACGTGACGGCCGACCCCGAGACCGGCGAGGTCCTCGAATCGGAAACCCGCCTCGAACGCGTGATGGTGCGCGAGAACCTGCGCCACAACATGCTGGACGCGCAGGTCACCGAAGCCAGCCTGGCCGATCCCGCCGCCGAACTGCCTTATGGCCATTGGCTGCGCCCGCTCTGGAAGCTGGCGCAGGCGCTGTCGGCGCAGCGCGAGAACGTGCGCGGCAAGCCCGAAAACAACTCGCGCGTCGAATACAGCTTCTACCTGGACGGCAACCCCGACGACCCGGACACCCCGGTGCGGCTGGTGCCGCGCCAGCGCAACGCGCCGCTGGACCGCATGGTGGCCGAGTACATGATCCTGGCCAACAACCTCTGGGGCGGACTGCTGCACCAGCACGGCGTGCCCGGCATCTACCGTTCCCAGCAGGCCGGCCGCGTGCGCATGAGCACGCAGGCGCTGCCGCATGAGGCCATCGGCGTGCCTCAGTACGCCTGGAGCACGTCACCGCTGCGCCGCTACGTGGACCTGGTCAACCAGTGGCAGCTGATCGCGGCGGTCGAGCACGGCGTGTCGGCGCGCCTGGTCGCGCCCTTCAAGCCGCGCGACGCCGACCTGTTCGCCATCATCGGCGCCTTCGACGCGCAATACGCGACCTGGGCCGAATTCCAGAGCGCGATGGAGCGCTACTGGTGCCTGCGCTGGCTCAAGCAGCACAACATCACCCGCACCGTGGCCCATGTGCTGCGCGACGATCTGGTGCGCTTCGGCAACGCGCCGCTGGTCACCCGCGTGGGCGGCATGCCCGAGCTGGAACGAGGCACCGCCGTGGAGATCGACATCCTCGGCATGGACGAGCTCTCGCTCGAACTGGACTGCCGCTATCTCGGCCAGCTGGCGCCCGCCGCCCAGGCGGAACCGCAAGCCTGACCGCGCCCGCCATCCCGCTCCGGCGGGACGGCGGCCCGCGACTGCCCGCAGCCGCCGCGCTGCCGGTACACTTCCTCCCAAAAAGCCCCGCGCGACGCGGACCGCTGCCCGCCCCGGGCGGCGGCCGCCTTGCCGCCCGCGGCACAGAACAATCATCAGATGGAGGAACGACATGCGCATTCTGCTGGTCGAGGACAACCTCGACCTGGGCGATGCCGTGGAAAGCAAGCTGCGCCTGGCCGGCCACAGCGTCCAATGGGCGCGCGACGGCCTGACGGCGTTGCGGCGCGGGCTGGACGAAACCTGGGACGCGCTGGTGCTGGACATCAACCTGCCCGGCAAGGACGGTTTCTCGGTCATCCGCGAACTGCGCGCGGCCGGACTGGAAGCGCCCGTGCTGGTCATGACCGCGCGCGCCGAGATCGAGGACAAGATCGACATGCTGGACCTGGGCGCCGATGACTACCTGGTCAAGCCTTTCGACCTGCGCGAACTCGAAGCCCGCCTGCGCGCATTGATGCGCCGCCCCGCCGGCCAGACCAGCAGCGTCACGACCTACGGCAACCTGGGCCTGGATCTGGCCGCCCGGGGCGTCAGCGTGGACGGCGCGCCGGTGGAACTGGGCCGGCGCGAATTCCGCCTGCTGGAGATCCTGCTGGGCAAATTCGGCCAGACCGTGGCCAAGGAACGCCTGATGAACCAGCTCTTCGACCTGGACGACGGCTCGCTCAATGCGCTGGAACTGCTGATCTCGCGCCTGCGCAAGAAGCTGGCGGGCGCCTCGGTGGATATCGTCACCGTGCGCGGCGTCGGCTACCTGGCCCGCCTGCACGAGACGCCGGCCGCGCGGAACGACGCCGGCGCCGGCCCGTCGACCCCGGGCTAGGCGATGAAGCCGGCCGCAGGCTTCTCGATCCGCCGCCGGGTGTTCGCGCTGGGCGTGGCGCTGCTGGCCTGCGCCCTCATCGGTCTGTTCTTCTTCCTGCGCGGCTACGCCCAGCGCGCCGCCGAGCAGGCCTTCGACCGCCTGCTGGCGGCGTCGGCGCTGACCATCGCAGGCTCGGTCCAGATCGAGGATGACGGCGTGACCGTGGAGCCGCCCGTTTCCTCGCTGGCCATGCTCTCCGGCAGCGAACGGGTGTTCTACGAGGCACTGGCCTCGAACGGCCGGCTGATCACCGGCTACGGCGACCTGGCGCCCGGCCTGCCGCTGGCGCAATCGGCCACGCCGGTCTACGACTATCTGAACTATCACGATGAACCGGTGCGCGTGGCCACCGTGGGCAGGCTGGTATCCGCCAGCCAGCACGCCGGCTGGGTGACGGTGCGCGTGGCCGAGACGCTGGGCTCGCGCGAAGCCTTGGCCGACGAGATCCTGGGCCGCAGCGTGCTGCCGCTGGTGGCGGTGGCGCTGGTGGCGCTGGGCCTCTTGTGGTTCGGCGTGCAGCGCGCCTTCGCGCCCCTGGCCGTGGTCGAGCGCGAACTGCGACGCCGCGCGCCGGACGATCTGCAACCCGTCTCCGCGCCGGTGCCACAGGAAGTCAGCCGTCTGGTCGAGGCGCTGAACGCCTTCATGCACCGCCTGTCCGGCCTGATGAACACACTGAACACGCTGGTGGCCGATGCCGCCCACCAGGTCCGCACGCCGCTGGCCTCGCTGCGCGCGCAGGCCGAGGTCGCGCTGGAAGAACCCGACCCCGAGCGCCTGCACGCCCGCATCCAGCGCATCCACCAGAACGCCACGCATGCCAGTCAGCTGATCAACCAGCTGCTGATGGACGCCACCATCACGCACCGGCTCGGCAAGGGCGCGCGCGCGCCGGTCGGCGTGGCCGAGGCGGTCAATGAAACGCGCCGCCGCATCGGTCCGCTGGAAGCGCGGCGGCTGCGCATCGACATCGCGCCCGAGGTGCGGCGCGCCCGCATCGCCGGCGACCGCGTGGCGCTGCGCGAAATGCTGCGCAATCTGGTCGACAACGCGCTGCGCTACGCTCCCGACGGTCCGGTGGACATCCAGGCCACGCCGGTGGCCGGCTACCGGGTGGCGCTGACCGTGTCCGACCGCGGCCCCGGCATCGCCGACGATGAAAAGGAGGCCGTGCAACAGCGCTTCACCCGCGGCCGCGCCGGCGAATCCCTGCCGGGCTCGGGCCTGGGCCTGGCGATCGTGCGTTCCGTGGCCGTCGCCCACGGCGGCTCGCTGTGGCTGCAGGACCGTCCCGGCGGCGGCCTGAGCGCGCGCGTCATCCTGCCGCTGGCGCGCCATCACGCGGGCCGCAGGCTCGCGGCCTGGCTTGGCGCCGCCTGCGTCGCCGGCCTGATGCTGGCCGGCGCGCCCGGCGACGCGCGGGCCGCCGGCATCCCGGAGACCGTGACCCGCTATCCCGCGCCGCAGCCGTCGGCGCGCGTGCTCACCATCGCCGGCCCGACCGACACGCCAGTAGTGGCGCCGCTGATCCAGGGCTTCCAGTCGCAGCGGCCGGACGTGAACGTGGTCTACCGGGAAATGGGCAGCCGCGAACTGTACGAAGCCATGATCGCGGGCGAGCTGAAGGACGTGGACGTGCTGATGAGTTCGGCCGCCGACCTGCAGATCCGCCTGGCCAACGACGGCTACGCGCAGCGCTATGCCTCGCCCTACGCCGCCAAGCTGCCGTCGTGGGCGGTCTGGCGCAACGAGGTCTACGGCTTCACCTTCGAGCCCGCCGTCATCGTCTACAACCCCAGACGCTACACCGAGGCCACGGTGCCGCGATCGCGCCAGGACCTGCTGCGCGCGCTGGAGCGCGACAAGGACAAGCTGCACGGCCGCGTCGGCACCTACGACATCTCGGCCAGCAGCGTGGGCTACCTGATGGCCGAGCAGGACGAACTGGTCTCGTCCAACTTCTGGGGCCTGGCCAACGCCTTCGGCCAGGTGGGCGTGCGCCTGGCCGCCACCAGCGCCGAGATCCTGGACGCCATCGAACGCGACGAACTGGACCTGGGCTACAACATGCTGGGCTCCTACGCGCTGTCGCGCCAGGCCGCCGGCAGCGACATCGGCGTGGTCTTCCCGCAGGACTATGTACTGGTGCTGGCGCGCTCGGTGCTGATCGCGCGGCGCGCGCCCAACCCCGACCTGGCCCGCCAGCTGGTCGACTGGCTGCTGTCGCCGGCCGGCCAGCAGGTCGCCTCCAGCCACGCCGCGCTCGGCTCCATCATGGAAGACACGCCGGGTCGCTGGACTTCCGAAGCCGTGCTGGCGCGCTCGCGCGGCATCGTGCAGCCCGTGGTGCTCAGCCCCGCCCTGCTGGTGGGCCTGGACCAGCGCCGCCATTCGCGCTTCGTGCAGAACTGGATCCGGTTGGTGACGGATACGCCGCCGCACAAATAGGACTCATCAAGCACGGACCGCGCTTGCGAAAATATATAAGATTTTATATATTTTCAATGTGACCGATCCCAAGCCCATCGTGTTCTGCGGCAGCGCCCTTGAAGACCTACGCGCCTTTCCCCTGCCAGCAAAGCGCCAGGCGGGTTATCAGCTCGACCGGATACAACATGGCTTGAACCCTGACGACTGGAAGCCGTTCACCATCATCGGCCCGGGCGTGCAAGAAATCCGGATACGTGACGCTTCTGGCGCGTTCCGCATCATTTACCTCGCGCGCCTGCCAGCCGCCATATACGTGCTGCATTGCTTCCAAAAGAAAACCCAGAAGACCGGCCAGGCTGACCAGGATCTCGCGGCGCGCCGCTATCGCGATCTACTGAAGGAACCAGGATCATGAGCAACCAACGATTCGACAGCATCTGGGATGCGCTCGAAGACACCGCTGAAGTCGCCGAGAACATGAAACTGCGCTCGGTCCTGATGATGGCGCTGAAGCGTCACATCGAGCGCAACGCACTGAGCCAGGCGCAGGCTGCGCAGATTTTCGGCGTCACGCAGCCTCGCGTCTCCGACCTGATGCGCGGCAAGATCAACCTGTTCGGGCTGGATGCCCTGGTGAACATGATTGCCGCCGCTGGCATGCACATCGAAATGCGGGTACAGGAAG
The DNA here is from genome assembly GCF_059760925.1 of Achromobacter sp. 1011791174. Lineage (NCBI taxonomy): Bacteria > Pseudomonadati > Pseudomonadota > Betaproteobacteria > Burkholderiales > Alcaligenaceae > Achromobacter > Achromobacter sp. 1011791174. Next base: position 1,380 of record NZ_JCBANH010000047.1, on the reverse strand, counting down.
CGGCCTAGAAGCCCGCGGGCGGCCAGGCCGCACGCACGACGCGGCGGACAGGCGCGCAACGGTCACACTCTCAGGGTTTCCCCCGACCCCCCCCATCGTCCCATGACAGGACGCCGACAGACGCCGCCTCCTAAGATGCCCGCAAGCCGGACCGAGAGTCCGCTCGTACAACATCCCTCTGGAGACGACACCCATGCTTGCCCAGTCCAAACTGGCGGCGCCGCGCGCCGCCCTGCTCGCCGCCACCTTCGTCCTCGCCGCCGGCAGCGCCTACGCGCAACAGGTGCCGGCCGGGTATCCCGCCGACTACCAGAAGATCCTGGACGGCGCGAAGAAGGAAGGCAAGGTCATCATCTATTCGACCACCGACACCAAGGCCGCCGGCCCCATCATCAAGGGCTTCGAGGCGCTGTACCCGGACGTGAAGGTCGAATACAACGACATGAACAGCACCGAGCTGTACAACCGCTACATCAGCGAGCAGGCCGCCGGCGGCAGCAGCGGCGACATCGTCTGGAGCTCGTCGATGGACTCGGCGCTGAAGCTGGCCACCGACTACGCGATGCAGTACAAGTCGCCCGAGATCGGCAAGCTGCCGGCCTGGGCCGTGTGGAAGGATTCGGCCTACGGCACGACCTTCGAGCCGGCCGTGTTCATCTACAACAAGCGCCTGATCCCGGCCGCCGAAGTGCCCACCACGCACGGCGCGCTGGCCAAGCTGATCGCGAGCCAGCCGGACAAGTTCAAGAACAAGGTCACCACCTACGACATCGAGAAGTCGGCCGTGGGCTTCATGCTGGCCGTGCAGGACAAGGCCAATGATCCCAAGTACTTCGACACGCTCAAGGACATCGCCAAGGGCGGCCTGATCGTGCAGTCGTCCACCGGCACCATGATGGAACGCGTGTCCTCGGGCGAGAACCTGATCGGCTACAACATCCTGGGTTCATACGCCGAGACCCGCGCCAAGAACGATCCGTCGCTGGGCATCGCCTACCCGACCGACTACGCGCTGGTGCTGTCGCGCGTGGCCTTCATCAGCAAGAAGGCCAAGAACCGCAACGCCGCCAAGCTGTGGATGGACTACATGCTGTCGCAGAAGGGCCAGGACATCATCGCCAACCAGGCCGACCTGGCCTCGGTGCGCGACGACATCCCCGGCGACAACGACGTCGACGGCATGACCAAGAAGCTGGGCGCCTCGCTCAAGCCGATCCCGGTCAACGAAACGCTGCTGGACTACCTGGAGCAGAACAAGCGCCTGGAATTCATCAAGCAGTGGCGCGCCGCGGCCGGCAAATAAGCCCGCCGCCGCCGGGACGCGAGCGCCGTTCCGGCAGCGCCTGACACGCGTCGGGCGGCGACCCGCCGCCCCTGCCC